>CAYOJI010000026.1:0-12170 GCA_964404225.1 uncultured Nitrospiraceae bacterium | reverse complement strand
AAAATCGATATCCGAGATATCAACCGATAATTCAATTAATCTCTTCATTTTATTAAGAATTAGTTCCCTGCGTTTAGCTTCTTCATATGCCTCTGGAGTTGTCCTGTTTAGTCTCAGCCTATTAAGGTATATCTCCTTGTTAAAGACACCATTCTTTAAAAAGGCAGGTTCTCTTGTAATAGCTTCTTGTAGTTCTTGATCACTAACTTTAAGACCTATTTCTTTAGCGGCTATTAGAAGTACGTACTCATCTATCATTGAGTTGAGTACATTTTCTTTAAGGTTTAATTCTTTTTCCATTTTATCATCGAACTTTTCTTTGTAGATTTCTCGATAGAAGCGATACACATTATCATATGTTCTCCAATAATCCTCGGCTGTTATTTTATATTTTTCTATTTCCGCAACAATTTCGCCTTTGCTTGTATTATCAACTCTTCCTACCCCCCAAAATATAAAAGTTAATATTACAATGAAGAAGAGAACATAAAAGTATTTCGCATGCTTTCGTAATGCTTTAAGCATCTTCTAATACCTCCCTGAAAAGTAGTCCTGAATTATATCCCTGTGGTCAAATGCAATTTGCGCGGGAAGATTATCTTTATTAAAGATTCCTATTTCTTTAGCGTCATCACCTGCTTTAGGCTTTCCTTTTGCCTTTGCTATAAAAACCGTTGTTATGGTGTGATGTCGCGGATCCCTTTTTGGATCAGAATAAGTATGGAATTGTCTTATTAGTTCTATGTCAAGCCCTGTTTCCTCTTTTGCTTCACGGACTGCGGCATCCTCGAGTGTTTCACCGTAATCTACAAATCCACCAGGAAGTGCCCATCCTTCGGGTGGATTCTTCCTTTTTATGAGAATTATTCCACCGTTTGATTCTATGATTATATCTACAGTTGGAATAGGATTTCGATATTTATTGCTGTTCTTCAACTCTAAAATCTATTTCTCTCTCAGGAACAATTGTTGATATAGCATGTTTGTAAATCAACGAATAGGTATTTTCTTTTAGGAGAATAGCAAAGTTATCAAATCCTTTTATTAACCCTTTCAGTCTTACACCATTAGTAAGATATATAACCACTGGAATTTTATCTTTCCTGAGTTGGTTCAAATATGTATCCTGGATATTTAGAATTTTACTTGTATTGCTCATTATTTTTTATATTTAATCCATTTTACCATAAAGTAGATTTTTTTATCCCCAAATTATTCGTATTAAATTTTTGGGTTAATATTTTAAAAACTCGTGAGAAAGATTCACCGACATCATGAATACCGGTCAAATCAACCCAATGAATTCCTTCTTCTTTTTTGAACCACGTAAATTGTCTTTTCGCAAATCTTTTTGTAGCCTTTTTAATGAGGTTAACAGCTTCTCGGAAGGCGATCTTTCCCTCGAGATACAAGATTATTTCTTTATATCCAATTGCCTGTAGCGGAGTTCTGTCAGGATTAATACTCAAGAGATTTTTTACCTCTTCCAATAAGCCTGAAGCTATCATTTTATCTACCCGATTTTCTATTAATTTATAGAGCTCTTTCCTTTCCCTCTTAAGCCCTATCTTTATAAAATCATAGGGTAAGGGCTTAGTAAATTTTTTTTGCATTTCTGAAAGATTGATATCGCTTTTTAAACAGACTTCTAATGCCCGTATAATCCGCCTTGTATCAGTTGGGCTGGTCCGTTCTGCTACTTCAGGATCGAGCTCTTTTAAATAATTAAATAAAAATCCTTTTTCTTCTTTTTCCAGTGAAAGAAGTTTCTCTCTTAATGTCCAGTCAGCTGAAGGGCCACTAAATAAGCCTCTTGTCATAGCTTTAATATACAGACCTGTACCTCCTACTATAATTGGTATTTTCCTTTTTTCATGAAGTGTTTCAATGATGGGTTTTACCATTGAGATGTACTTCCCGACACTGAAAGATTCCCAAGGCTCCACAATATCAATCATGTGATGTTTAATCATATCCCTTTCTTCTAAAGAGGGTTTAGCCGTTCCGATATCCATATGTTTGTAAATTTGCATTGAATCAGCACTAATAATTTCAGTATTTAAAGCCTTTGCGAGTAGAATAGAAATCCCAGTTTTTCCAACACCGGTAGGACCAAGAAGGATGATAACTTTATTCATTTACGCTTAAATAGTTTTTTGAGATCATCAAGTGAGAAGAAAATTCTCGTTGGTCTACCGTGGGGACATTGGTCTGGATTTTCAGTTTTTTCAAGCTCAGAAATAAGTGTTGAAACCTCTTCCTGTTTTAATATTGCTTTGCCCCTTAAAGACCTGTGACAAGCAATCCTTGCAGCAATTTCTTCTTTAATTGATTTATTAGGAGAAATACTATTCACAATACATGATGCAATGTCTGAAAGGATGCCGATTAAATCTGCTTCTACTAAAACATCAGGCAATGAGCGAATAATAATTGTGTTATGACCGAAATTGTCTATATCTATCCCAAAATCCGCGAGTATAAATTTATTTTCGAGGATAATCCTATATTCTTTATATGATAAGACTATTTGTTTAGGAAATAATAGCTGATATGAATTTAGTTCAATACCTTTCAAAAATTTTTCATAAAGTATTCTTTCGTGTGCAGCATGATAGTCAATTAATGTTAGGCCACCTTCCCCAGAAATAGCAATAAAAGTCTCCCCAATATGTATATAAGGCAAATGGAGTTTATAAGGTATTTCGAGACTTTCCGAGATTTTTGATTCGAAATTTTCTGCGGTTGAAAAACCTTTATATGGTGAATAATAAGCATTTGAATAGTTATCTGAAACCTGTTCAACAAATCTTTTCGTATATTGTGTTCTTTCTTCTTTTATAGCTTCTCTAATGTTTGAGATTACAAAGTCATAGACGATATCTTTATTTTCAAATCTTACTTCTCGCTTTGTTGGATGAACGTTGAAGTCTACATTTTGAGGATTCATATAAAGAAAAATGAAGAAAACAGGGTGTTTATTATGGGGAATTATTCCTTCATATGCTTTATATACGGCATGGGTAATTGAGAGATCTTTTATAGGTCGATTATTGATATAAATAAATTGATGTGACTTCGTATTTCTGAAGTTATTATTTTTTGAGACAAACGCCTTCAATTTTATATTTCCCTTACCCCATTTGTCTAAAAATTCTTTATCATCAAGGGAAGAAGGACTATTTACTTCCATGAGACCTTCAAGAAACTCTTCGCCATAGATTTGCATGATGCGCTCTTTTGGGCTCGAAGCTATCGGTAAATTAATTATTTCTCGTTTATCCGAGACCATCCTGAAGCTTATCTTCCAGTGGGAAAGTGCTTCTTTAGTAATGATATCAATTATATGATAAAGTTCTGTGGTATTAGATTTGAGAAATTTCTTCCTCGCTGGTGTGTTATAAAATAAATCTCTTACCTCTACCGTTGTACCCAAAGAAGGATGATCTTTTATTTCTTTAATGTCGCCTCCGTATATTTCAATAGAGACACCAAGAGGATTGTCTTTAATGCCCGTAATAATTTTAAGTTTTGAGACAGATGCTATCGAGGAAAGGGCTTCCCCCCTAAATCCCATCGTTTTTATATTTGAAAGGTCTTCTTCACTGGTCAGTTTGCTCGTCGCATATCTTTCAAGGCATAAAAGTGCATCCTCTTTATCCATACCTGTACCATTATCCGAAACCCTTATCAGCCTCTTCCCTCCATATAAGACATCTATTATTATTTCTGTAGCATTTGCATCAATCGAATTTTCTATAAGTTCCTTTACTACGGAAGCGGGTCTCTCGATTACTTCTCCTGCTGCAATTTTATTTCTCAGATTAACGGGAAGGACCTTAATATTTGGCATAATGACATTTTAAAAATGATACAGCGGTAAGTCAATAATTGAAATGTTATAAAATAGTCGTATTTTCGTGTATAATTTTTAAACAATATTAAATAGGAGGCTGTTATGAATATAAAGGAATTTGTTTTTAACAAGGCAAAAGAGGCAAAGGAAGGAGCTCGAATACTTGCAAAGGCATCTTCAGAACAGAAAAACAGAACCCTTATCAATATGGCAGAGGCATTACAAAAGAGGTCAAAAAAGCTTATTTCCGAAAATAAAAAAGACATAAGATTTGCAGAACAAAAAGGTCTATCGAAGGCACTAATAGACAGGCTTACTTTGAACGAAAAAAGGATTGAAGAGATGTCTCAAGGGCTTCTTGAGGTATCGGCGTTACCTGATCCAGTGGGTGAAGTAATAAAGATGTGGAAAAGACCAAATGGTATGACTGTTGGAAGAATGCGTGTTCCAATCGGTGTTATAGGAATAATTTACGAGTCTAGGCCGAATGTAACAGCAGATGCAACAGCACTTTGTTTAAAGGCGGGTAATGCTGTGATTCTTCGAGGTGGTTCTGAAGCTATAAATTCGAATAGGGCGATTGTGAGTGTTTTGAGAGAGGCGGCAAAAAGTGAAGGATTACACGAAGGTGCCATAACATTTATCGATATACCTGACAGAGAGGCAGTAATGGAAATGTTAAGGCTTGAAGGGCTTGTAGATCTTATAATCCCGAGAGGGGGTGAATCACTTATTAGAACCGTTACAGAGAACTCGATGATACCTGTTTTAAAACATTATAAAGGCGTATGTCATGTATTTGTTGAAAGGAGCGCTGATTTAAAAATGGCAGAAGAGATCTGTTTTAATGCAAAGGTTCAAAGACCAGGAACTTGTAATGCAATGGAGACCATGCTTGTTGATAAAAAGATTGCAAGGTCTTTTCTGCCAAATATGATAAAGAGATTTAAAGAAGCAGGTGTGCAACTCAAAGGTTGTCCTTTAACAAAAAAAATAGACCAATCGGTTGAGGATGTTAAAGAGGAAGATTTTTATAAGGAATACCTCGATTTAATATTAAACATAAGGGTAGTGGAGGATATTGAAGAGGCAATGGACCATATTGGAAGATACGGTTCTGCACATTCTGACGCGATTGTTACTAACGACTATGATATGGCGATGAGGTTTCTAAGGGAAGTAGATTCATCGGCTGTATTCGTTAATGCCTCAACAAGATTGAACGATGGTTTTCAGTTTGGACTTGGTGCAGAGATTGGTATCTCTACTGATAAGATTCACGCAAGAGGTCCTATGGGGCTTGAAGAACTTACATGCACGAAATTTATTGTATTCGGAAACGGGCAATTGAGGGAATAATGCACACAGGATATACCATAAACTATACACAATAAAATATAGATATCAACTATGATTATTACTTAAGTAGATGAAAATAGGTATATTAGGCGGTACTTTTAACCCCATTCATTATGGTCATCTTAGAGCTGCAGAAGAGGTTAGAGAAAAACTCGACTTCGATAAAATCCTTTTTATTCCATCTAAAAATCCTCCTCTTAAAATCAAAGAGATAGCAGACCCCTACCATAGATATAAAATGGTTAGGCTTGCACTTAAAAATAACAAATTCTTTGAACTATCAGACATTGAATTTAGACTAAAGGGAAAATCCTATACAGTTAGGACAATGGAGGAATTAAAAAAATCCTTTCCTAATATAGAGTTTTACTTTATCCTTGGTATAGAGACATTTATTGATATAGCTAATTGGTGGCACCCTGAAAAGCTTATTAAATTGACTAATTTTGTTATTATATCGCGACCCCATTTTAGATTTGTTGATTTACAAAAATCAAAATATATTAAAATAAAAAAGACTATTCTAAATGAGATAGACGAGGGAGCTATAGACTCATTCAAAACAAAATTAAATAGTGGTAAAGAAGTAATACTCCTTAAGATTACAGAGATAGGGATATCATCAACAGAGATAAGAGAATTAATAGCAGAAGGAAAGAGTATAAATTATTTATTGCCAGTAGAAGTTCAATCCTATATAATTACTAATAAACTATATTTAAGAGAAGTAAGAAAGTATTAATATTTAATTTGCTAATATTTAGTTTTTAATGTTTACGGCAAAGAAGGGAGGGGAATTCTTTAGAAACTAAGGAAAAAGCCTTTGAAGCGGCAAGGGCAGCACTAGATAAGAAAGCCAGAGATGTAATTATCCTCGATTTACAAGGTCTTACCACGATAACAGATTATTTTATAATCTGTTCGGGAGAAAGCACGACACAGGTAAAAGCAATTACAGAATATATAGAGGAGAGGTTTAGTCTTCAAGACATTAAACCCCTTGGTATAGAGGGATTGAGTTATAGTCATTGGGTGCTTATGGATTATGGTGATGTTATTGTTCATATTTTTGAAGAGACGACAAGGGCATATTATGAGCTTGAAAAGCTTTGGATTGACGCTAAAAGAGTAGATATAAAGGATTAGTTTCAATGGGTAAATTTACTGTTTTTATTTTCATATTATTCTTAGTAGCCGTTGCTGTGCTTGCAGTCTTTAATCAAGAAGTGACTACAGTAAGAATCCCTTTTGGTAAGGTATACGAAACACCAACTATAGCTCTTATGTTACTTTCAGGTGCAGTGGGTGCCTTAATGATGTTAATAATTTTTGTTGTCAGGGATACCAAAAAGTTTGTGGATAACTGGCAATATCAGAAAAGACAGAAAAAGGAAGAGAGAATCCGAGAGTTATATTCGAGGGCATTGAATTATTTGATCTCGCACCATAATAAGGAAGATGCAAAAAATTTATTCAAAGAAATATTAAAAGAAGATCCGGAACATATAAACGCTTTACTTCAATTGGGTGATATTGCCGTTTCAGAGGAGAGGCTGAACGAAGCATTAGAATATTATCAAAGAGCGAGAGATCTTAGTCCACAGAATATAGAAGTGCTTTTTGCTTTGGTCAGACTGATGGAGAAAAATAACAGACTAACAGATGCCTTGAGATATATTGAAGAGATTCTCGATATAGATGATGAAAACCTTACGTCGCTTTATAAAAAGAGGGATATTCTTGAAAGGCTTGAAAGATGGGATGAGCTCGTATTTGTACAGAAGAAGATATTTAAAAATGAACATTCAGAAAAAGATAGAAATCGCGAAAGACAGATACTGGTGGGTTATAAGTATGAATATGGGAGGAATAGTCTTGAAAATGGAGAATTGGAGAAAGCAAAAAAGGCTTTTAAGACTGTATTAAGATTAGAAAAAGATTTTACTCCTGCAATCTTAGGACTTGCTGAAGTGTTATTAAGGGAGGGAGAGACAGAAGAAGCTATCAACCTCCTCGAGAAGAGTTTTGAACGGACATCCTCCTTAATTGTGCTTTCAAGACTTGAAGATATGCTTATTAATGTAGGTGAACCTTTGAGGCTTATTAGAATTTATAAAAATAGTATATCAAGGAGCCCTCATGATAATATACTCAAATTTTTTCTGGGAAAACTTTTCTACAGGCTTGAAATGATTGATGATTCGTTCGATACACTCGCATCAATTGACACCACGGGAGTAACGTCTCCAGAATTGCATCAACTTATGGGCAATATATATATAAAACGAAACCAGATAGATAAGGCGGTGGAAGAGTTTAAAAAGGCTTTGGATACGAGTAAATGTGTAGAAAGCCTTTCGTATACTTGCAAGGTTTGTGGTTATAAATCAACCGAGTGGTCTGGGAGATGTCCAAATTGTAAGATGTGGGATACATATCGATTAAACATTTTATCTCCACAGCTTTAAATTTTGTCTAATTCTTTTTCTGTTATAATACTTTTCGGATATCTTTGATGGTTTATTGTTTATGATTTTAGGAGGATAGCACGGTGGAAGAAAGATATGAACCACAAAGAATAGAATTAAAATGGCAAATATATTGGAATGAGAAGAAGCTTTATAAGACAGAAAGAATAGAATCTCGAAAAAAATTTTACTGTCTTGAGATGTTCCCCTACCCATCGGGTGAAATCCATATGGGTCATGTCAGAAATTATGCAATAGGAGATGTTATAGCAAGATATAAAAGGATGCGAGGATATAATGTACTTCATCCTATGGGATGGGATGCTTTTGGATTACCTGCTGAAAATGCTGCTATAAAACACGGTGTGCATCCCTCTGAATGGACATATAAAAATATTGATATGATGAGAAATCAGCTTAATCGAATGGGACTAAGTTATGATTGGGAGCGTGAAGTTACAACATGTAGACCTGAATATTATAAATGGAACCAATGGTTTTTTCTAAAGATGTTAGAGAAAGGACTTGCTTATAAAAAGTTTTCCTATGTCAACTGGTGTCCTTCGTGTTCTACCGTACTTGCTAACGAGCAGGTGATTGACGGTAGATGTTGGCGATGCGATAATGAAGTAATTCAAAAAAAACTTGAACAGTGGTTTTTCAAAATTACGAATTATGCAGAGGAATTGCTTCAAGGCTGCGAGGAATTGAAAGGATGGCCTGAGCGTGTTGTCGTAATGCAGAAGAACTGGATAGGCAAAGGAGAAGGTGTAGAGGTAGATTTTCCATTAGAAGGACTTAATGAATCTCTGAGAATATTTACAACAAGACCTGATACATTGTTTGGTGTAACCTTTATGTGTATCGCACCAGAGCATCCGCTTGCGGAAAGATTAGTAAAAGATAAGATTGCACTTGATGATATTAGAACTAAATACGGAAAAGAAGATGAAAAGGCCGGCCTGAATACAGGCTATTATGCTATTAATCCCTTGAATGGTGATAGGGTTCCTGTTTACATTGCAAATTTCGTCATCATGGAATACGGAACAGGGGCAATCATGTCTGTCCCAGCACATGATCAAAGAGATTTTGATTTTGCAAAGAAATACAATTTACCTATTAAGGTAGTTATAATTCCTGAACAGCGGACATCAGATCCAGAAAAGTATCTTTTAAATTCTTCTTGTAAAAAAGAAGACTATAGCGAAGTCGATATAGAAGTTGGTTCTATAAATTTGGAATTAACTGAGGCATATGAGGAGGAGGGTATCCTTGTTAATTCAGGAAAATTTAGCGGTTTAAAAAGCAATGTAGCGAGAAAAGAAATTATAAGTTTTATTGAAGAGAAAGGATTAGGTAAGGCAGTGGCCAATTATAAACTGAGGGATTGGGGTATCTCTCGACAAAGATATTGGGGTACACCAATTCCAGTAATATATTGCGATAAATGTGGAATTGTACCTATCCCAGAAAGTGATCTCCCTGTAATACTTCCTGAAGATGTAAAATTAACAGGTAGAGGTGGCTCTCCTCTTAATGAGGTTGAAGATTTTTTAAATACATCTTGCCCAAAGTGTGGTGGAAGCGCGAAACGCGAGACTGACACAATGGATACCTTTGTTGACTCTTCATGGTATTTTATTCGTTATTGTCTAAAAAAAGGAGATGTGGATTTAATAGATGAGCTAAAATCTTCAGATTCTGAGGTTAATTACTGGATGCCTGTTGACCAGTACATAGGTGGAGTTGAACATGCAGTTCTACATTTATTGTATTCCCGTTTTTTTACAAAGGTTCTACGCGATCTTGGGCTAATAAATATTTCTGAACCTTTTAAAAATCTTTTAACACAGGGTATGGTAATAAAAGATGGTGCAAAGATGTCTAAATCAAAAGGAAATGTTGTTGACCCAAACTATTTAATAGAAAAATATGGTGCCGATACAGCAAGATTGTTTTCTCTTTTCGCCGCCCCCCCCGAAAAGGATCTTGATTGGTCCGATAAAGGTGTAGAGGGTGCATACAGATTTTTAAACAAGGTATGGGTAATTGTTTATAAAAACCGATTAAAATTGAGAAATTCAAAAATTACGATCGATATCCCCGAGTTAAAGGATTCTGCCCTTAGATTATATAAGAAAACACATCAGACTATTAAGAAGGTTACCACGGATATCGAACGTGATTACCATTTCAACACCGCAATAGCTGCTATGATGGAACTTACAAATGAGATAAGTTCTTTTCAACCAGAGTCTGAAACAGACCTGGCAGTATTTAGATTCGCAATTCAGCAACTTTTACTTTTACTTGCTCCTTTTTCTCCACATATAGCAGAAGAATTGTGGGAGATGATTGGTAACAAGCCAAGCATATTCGAACAGAAATGGCCTGTATGGGATGAAGAAGCTTCAAAAGAAGAACAAATAGAACTTGTAATACAGGTTAACGGAAAGCTGAGGGCTAAAATGATGATAGAAAGGGATCTCCCTGAAGATGATATTAAAAAGATAGCACTCGAAAATCAAAAAATTAAGGAGAGCTTAAGCAGTAAAGTTATAAAAAAAGTCATTGTAGTAAGGAATAAATTGGTAAATATAGTCACAAGTGATTAAATGACAGTGAAAAACAAAGAGCTAAATGTGGAGTTTAGATTACAAAAAACAAAGAATAGATATTTGATGGTCTGTGCTATTTGCTCTTTGTTGTCTGCAGTTTTCTTTTTAGGATGTGGTTATTCAATTCAAAATAGGGCTTCATTGCCTTTCAAGGAAATTCAGATAATTGGTGTTGAAAATCGGACTTTCGAACCAAAGCTGCAGGATAGGCTTTATGAGGCATTAACCGAGGAATTCTTACAAAGAGGGGTTAAAGTTACTGATCGCGCCTTATGTAAACTCAGCGGAGTCATAAACAAATTTGAATTGCGAATGCTTTCTGAAAAAGAAGGAGTAGCAGTTGAATATGAAATTATAGTTCAGGGTGATTTTAAGTTTATTGATTCTACAGGAAGGTCAAAAGAGATTAAAAATATAGGATCTCCATTTATAGTCTCCTTTTATTCTCGAGGACAACTTGATGAGGTGATTGCATTAAAAGAACTTACTTCACAGAAAGCTATGAAACATCTGGCAGCAGAGGTAGTTGCCAATATTGTTTATTATTTTTAAAGAGAAAAATTATGAGTTTTCAGAATTTTCTTGATGAGGTTAAAAAAGGGCTGCCTTCCACTGTTTATGTGCTATATACGTCAGATCCATTTCTTTGTAGAGAAGCAGTGAATGAAATAACAAAACTTGTTCCAATTACCGAAAGGGAATTTAATCTTCATATTTTCGACTTTACTTTATCAGCTGAAGAAAACGTTTCTATGGATTATGTTTTGAATGTGGCAAATACTGTCTCATTCTTTGGCAGTCGAAGATTTACTCTCCTAATAATCAATCTTCAAAAAGTTTCTAATAAAGATCTGGAAAGATTAAAGACATATATTTCAAATCCTTCGCCAGATGGGGTTTTTATAATATTAAATAACGGAATATTTAAAAGAAATATAAAAGAAACTTTCAAAGGAGCAAAGTTTTTCACCTTAGATGTAAAAGAGGCAGAATTACAAAATTGGATATCTGAGCAGCTACGCATGAAAGGAGTGCAAATTTCGGATCAAGCAGTAGATTTTTTATTAGGATCAATCGGGAATGACATTGGACTCCTTTCAGCAGAAATTGAAAAGATTTCCTTGTTAGGGAAGCAAAAAATAGACATATATGATATATCTGATATTGTTATAGGGAGTAGAGAGTATAATGTGTTTGATATGGTAAAAGCCCTTATGAAAAAAGATGTATCTACTGTTTTCAGGATTTACAATACTTTTAAAAGTATATCAGAAGATCATGTACTTATTGGCGCTCTTAATTGGCAGTATGGACAGCGACTTTATACAGGAGATCAAAAAAAATCTAACGATTATTTTTTGAAGGTATTTGAGATTCTCAATAATGCAGATATCGATCTAAAAAGTTCAGGACGGAGATTCCCTTTAGAATATCTTTTGATTAAGCTGCTTCGGCTTTAGAAATGGCATTCACTTTTTTAGTAAGCCTTGAAATATGTCTTGAAGCGGTATTTTTATGAATAACGCCTTTCGATGCTGCTTTACAGAGTTTTTTAATAGCCTCTTTAAGCGCAGTTGATGCATTTAGTTTATCCCCTTCCGCAACAGCTGTCTCCACCTTCTTTATAATAGTTTTTAAAGAAGTTCGTACTGCTTTATTACGCAACCGCCTTTTCTCAGCCTGTCTGGCTCTCTTTAAAGCGGATAAATTCTTTTTAGGTATAGATTTAGATGGCAATGTTATTCCTCCATAAATTTAATTTAAAAAAAGACTACCATAAAGACACGAATAAAATCAATCCTTTTTAAGGTTTTGTTAGCATCACCTTTTCCGTGATAGGTCACGCAGCATATCTAACAAACTTTC
>CAYOJI010000025.1:601-23249 GCA_964404225.1 uncultured Nitrospiraceae bacterium | reverse complement strand
CACATTATAAGGTGAGCCCCTTTTTTATTCATCACGGAATTGGTGATGCTTCCGTTATTATATTGTTTATTTATATGTTTAATATTTTCAATTAAAAAATTTTGTTAAAAAAAATCTATTCTTTAAACCTTTTATTAACATTTAATTTGTTATTAAAATTCAGTCTCCTCATTACTTTTAAACATCTACACATTCTCTACTATAATTACTAATAAAAAATATAAATAGTTTATAGTAGAAGAACATTAGCAATTTAATTATCTCTTTTTAAGATAGGCTTTTATAAATTCATCGATATTTCCATCAAGTACTGATTCTACATTACCTGTTTCTACATTAGTTCTATGATCCTTGACTATTCTATAAGGCTGTAAAATGTATGACCTTATCTGATTTCCCCACGCTATTTCTTTCTTATTACCGATGAAATGCTCCATCTTTTTTTCCTGTTCTTTAAGCCTAAGATTATATAGCCGCGATTTTAAAATCTTCATCGCAGTGACTCTATTTTTATACTGAGAACGTTCATTTTGGCAGCTCACAACTATTCCTGTAGGTATATGTGTAAGCCTAACCGCAGATGAAGTCTTATTTACATGTTGACCACCTGCACCTGAAGCCCTGAATGTCTCCATTTTTATTTCTTCATCTTTAATTTCTATATCAATATTATCTTCTATTTCAGGATAAACAAGAACCGCTGCGAAAGAAGTATGGCGCCTTTTATTTGCATCAAAAGGTGATATTCTAACAAGTCTATGAACGCCTGCCTCTGACTTGAGATAGCCATATGCATAAGGACCTGTTACCATAATAGTAGCACCTTTAATACCAGCCTCCTCACCCATTTGTAATTCAACTATTTGTGTTGAAAATTTGTGTTTATCTGCCCATTTTAAATACATTCTCATTAACATTTGAGCCCAGTCCTGACTTTCGGTACCGCCTGCACCAGGATGTATTGTTAGTATGGCATTATTTTTATCTATTTCATCTGAAAGAAGATGACGTATTTCTAATAATTCCAAATCCTCTTTTAGGTTTTTAATTTCTGATAGTATATCATTCAGAAAAAGATCACCACTTTCTTCATTAAGTATGTCAATTGATTGCTCAAGATAAGAAAATCTATTAGAAATTATATCGAAGTTTGTAATAATCTCTTCGAGTTGAGATTGTCTTTTCATTAACTCACGACTTTTTTCAGGATTTGACCATACTACTTCAGAAGAAAGTTCTTTTTTGATTTTTTCTATCTCTTCCTTTAGAAGTGGTAAATCAAAGATAACCTCTTAGAGAATCTAATTTTTCTTTAAGATTTGTTATTTCTTCTTTTATCTCATTTTGTAATAGCATAATTGTTACCTCCTTCTTATAATCCTCTATTTTTAGTATATAAATTAGCCAAAAGTATAGTAGAAAAAACTATACATACATAACAAAAAAGGTCTCCATATTTGGAATAAACTGTTTTTGTCTCGTCTGTTTTTAAGACCATAATTAATACTGACTCTTGAAAGAGTTCGCTCGTTAATAAAATTTTTCCGTTACTGTCAATAAAACCCGATATCCCAGTATTAGCTGCTCTTATCACAGGTTTTCTGTTTTCAATTGCGCGAAACACCGCCATACTGAAATGCTGATAAGGCCCGTTTGTTTTTCCAAACCAAGCATCATTTGTTATATTCACGATGAAATCCCCGCCTGTAGAATAAAATTTTCTTACAAGTCCCGGAAATATAATTTCATAACATATTAAGGTAGCAAAATCTCCGAAAGGAGTTTTTGCCTTTATATAATTATTACCAGCAACGTAATCACCAATACCCACTACAAGTTTATTTATAAAAAAGAGGAACTTTTGCAGGGGGACGTATTCTCCAAAAGGTACCAAATGTATTTTATCATATATATAAGCTATCTTTCCATCTTTATCTAATAAAACCGCACTGTTTGATAAGAGATATTTGTGGTCAACCCTTTCTTTAATGAGGACACTACCGAATAATAAATAGGTATCCAATTCTTTCTGAAAATCAATAAGCTTACGAGTATAGTTTATATCTGTTCCAAAAAAGAACGGAATAGATGTTTCTGGCCAGACAATTATAGAAGGTTGATAAGAAAGGGCATTTAGAGTTAATCTTTTATAAGTTTCTATAACCGATTCTTGGTAATAAGGTTCCCATTTTTTATCTTGTTCGATGTTTCCTTGAACAATAGCGGTTCTGACCTCATTACCCTCTCTTTTTTCTCGAAGCCTAAATTGACCATATATTAATGATGATATAATTATTACGAGAAGTATAATCATGCCTATCACTGTATATGATATTGGAAAAAGGGGCATCTCTTTTAATCTTTTCCGCAATAAATATAGATCAGCCAATGCCCCGTTTAAAGCTACTACAAGGAAAGATACACCATATACTCCTGTAATATCTGAAAGTTGTATTATTGTAAGAAATTTATATTGGCTATAACCTATGCTTGACCATGGAAATCCTGTAAAGATGTAAGAACGGAGAAATTCGGAGACCACCCAAAACATAGGGGCAATTAGGAGAGCAGGGAGTTTAGTTTTCTTGATCGTCAGAGAAAATAATGAGGCGAATAAACCCGTATATAAGCTAAGATAAAAACATAGTAAGATGACAATAATTATACTTATAATAAAAGGGACATTACCATAATGATTAATAGAGTGATATATCCAGTAAAGGGTCCCAAAAAAATAAGGCAGACCAAAAATTATCCCAATTATAAAAGCTTTTTTGACTTCTTTATCATATAAGGAACAGAAAAATGGAACAAGAACAATCCAAGCAAGGTAAAATAAGTCAAAAGTAGGGAAACAGAGGACGAGCATTATGCCAGAAAGAAAGGGACGAGTATAGACATTGAATAATTCTTTTACATTTATATTTTCTTTTATGTTTATATTAAACATCTTCCAATCATTGGTAGTTATTATACTAAAGTTTATATATAAAGATTTTAAAAAAGGATAATATAAAGCAATATTAGCAGAAAAATTATGTAAAATTGGTTAAAAATAAAAAATGACACTCCTTGAGATTATCTATTTTATGGGCTACTCATTAAAAAAATATTATGCCCTTAAAAATCGTAAAAGGCTTCCTTATAAAGTTATAAGTATCGGAAACATTTCAGTAGGTGGCACGGGAAAAACACCCACAACAATAGCCTTAGCAAAAGAAGCTATTAAAAGAGATTTTAGACCGTGTATCCTCACACGAGGCTATAAAGGTAAGGCAAAAGGTCCGTGTTTTGTAAGCAAGGGAGAGGATTCGCTGTTAGATGAATATGAGGTAGGAGATGAAGCCCTTCTTATGGCTGAAAAATTGAAAAAAGTTCCCATTATTAAGGGTGAAAGCCGATATGAGGCGGGTAAGCTCGCTACAGACTCCTTTCCAAAGGAATCATGCCCGAATCTTTTTATCCTTGATGATGGATTTCAACATTGGTATCTTTTTAGAGATATAGATATTGTTCTGATTGACGGTATGAATCCATTTGGAAATAAAAGGCTTTTACCAATAGGTCCGCTAAGAGAACCTATATCTTCTATAAGTAGGGCTGATATAATTGTGATAACCAAAACCTTTTCAAATTTTTCTAAAGGAACGGATTACCCCCATCCGAAGTCAGATATCGATAATCTTCTAAAACAGATAAGAAAGTATAACACGGATGTTCCGATATTCTTTGCGAGGCATAAACCTATCGAATTTATAACGTTTCGTGGTGAAAAATTTCCGCTTGAATGGGCAATTGGGAAAAAAGTGTTTGGATTTTGCGGTATAGGTAATCATGAATCTTTTTTGAAAACGCTTTTATCCTTAGAGATTGAATTGAAGGGCTTTAAAAAGTACAAGGACCATCACAGATATACAAATTCTGATATTGGAATAATTATTAAAGAGGCAAAACATAGTGGTGCTCAATGGATTGTTACAACGGAAAAGGATAGAATGAGACTTAAGGGATTTGAAGGAATAAATAATTTGATTTCATTAGCAATTGAATTTGATATTAATGAAAAATTTTATGAAATAGTATTTTCTCTTTTAAGTCAAAGATGATTTTAAGTTTTTAATAAGTAAATAAATTTTGAAAGAGGAGGTCTTTATGATTAAATATATTAATGTTAAAAGTAAGACGAGAAATGAATTTATTGATATTACAGAAACAGTCCAGGAAGTTATTAAAGAGGCAGGCATAAAAGATGGGATTTGTTGTTTATACGTACCTCATACAACAGCAGCAATAACCATTAATGAAGGGGCGGATCCAAGTGTTCAACGCGACATTATTAATGTTTTAAGTCGGCTTATACCGCATGATATGAATTATGCCCACAGAGAGGGAAATGCCGATGCTCATATAAAATCAACTATTGTAGGGAGCGCTGTCAATGTTATCATTGAGGATGGCAAGTTAATGCTTGGAACGTGGCAGGCGATTTTCTTCTGCGAGTTTGATGGACCGAGACATAGAAGGGTAGCAGTCAAATTTATTTGATGATGTCGAAAGATATCGTTTCTAAGTCTACTATCTTTTTTGAAGAATTTAAATCTCTTCGTAATGAAATAAAGAGGCTGAGAAAATCTCTTTCTGAACTTACGCCACCTTTAGATATTCTTTTGAAAAGAAGGGGTTTTAAGATTTATAAAAAAGAACCATCTGATGATCTTCTTTTGCCAGAAGAAAAGTATATAAAGGATTACTACGAAATGATGAAGAAATATTCATTTCGTTTATTTTTGCGGGAGGTTATTAAATACCAAAACTTTTTCACTATGGAGGATGTTACACGCTATGCAACACCTGAGGTAACTAAGGGTTATATAGGGTATATGATAAAGATAGGGCTTGTCGAAGAGATATCAGATGGATTCAGACTTAAGAAGAGACCTATCAAAAGTTTTGGGGAGACTCTTGAATGGTTTATTGCAGAGATATTTAAGGTTGAATTTATGACAGAAGCAATATGGGGTATAAGATTTAAACGCCCAAAGGTTGGCGGGGATTATGATCTAATTGCGAAGGTTAACGGATCAATACTTTATATGGAGATAAAATCTTCTCCACCGAAACAGATATATCAGAATGAAATCTCAGCATTTTTTGATAGAGTGTATGATCTGCGCCCAGAGATAAGTATTTTTTTTATGGATACAGAGCTGAGAATGAAAGATAAGATTGTTCCGATGTTTGAAGAAGAGTTAAAGAAAAGATATACGGAACCCTTAAAACTCCTTAGAATCGAAAAAGAGCTGTTCGAGATATGGGATAAGATTTTTATAGTAAATGCTAAAGACAGTATCATTGCAAATATTGAGAAAGTACTGAGCTGGTATTTTAGAAGAACTAAATGAGATTAATACCGCGATGGAGTGAATAATGGCAAAAATATTTTTTTCAGGCGTAGCAGGAAGTGGTATGTCAGCATTGGCCTGTTTTTCTGTTGACAAAGGACATGTGGTTTTTGGTTCAGACCGCTTATTCGACCAGAAGACTAATGACAAAATTTGTAAGACACTGATGACTAAAGGGATAAAAATAATACCTCAAGATGGGTCAAGTCTTGATAGATCTTTTGATTTTTTGGTTTACAGTACCGCAGTTGAAGAAGATCAAATAGAGATCATCAAGGCAAAAAAGCTCGGTATTCCATGTAAAGCACGGCCACAATACCTTTGCGAAATTTCAAAAGAATATGAAACTATAGCTGTTGCAGGAACAAGTGGAAAATCTACTATAGCGGGTATGATAGCTTTTATAATGAAAAGGCTTGGGATTGAACCTAATTATTTAGGAGGAGGGAGAGTAAAGCAATTCAAGACAAGACAAAATATTGGAAATTTTCTATGCGGGAATTCAGATTTTTTAGTAATGGAGGCCTGTGAATCAGATGGTTCAATCGTTAATTATCAGCCTTCATATTCTATAATTTCAAATTTGGAATTTGATCATAATTATATTGAAAAGACAGCAAAAATGTTTGAAGTATTAAGCAAAAATACTAAAAAAATGGTTATTATTAATCGAGATGATGAGAATTTAAGCCGCTGTAATTTTGATAAGGTGAAAGGATTTTCTATTCATGCAAATGCAGAATATAAGGCAATAGCAATAAATTATAAGCCATTTGAGACATATTTTAAACTACACGGAATATCATTTAAAGTTCCCCTTCCAGGAAAATATAATCTTTATAATGCCCTTTCATGTATTACGTTACTTTCAGAAATAGGATTTGATCTCAAAGAGATTGCAAATATTCTACCCGATTTTTTGGGAATTGATAGAAGATTCGATATTATCCTTCACAAAGGGAATAAGCTTGTAATAGATGATTACGCTCATAATCCGCATAAGATAGATAATCTGATGGAATGTATAAAAAAAATAAGTAATAGAGTCTGCTATATATTTCAGCCGCATGGATTTGGACCGACGCGATTGATGAAACAGGGATATATTGAGGTATTCAGTCGACAATTACGCAAAAAAGATCACCTATTTTTACTTCCCATATATTATGCGGGAGGTATTACCTTAAAGGATATATCAAGTGAAGACCTATCTCATGAAATTAAAGCACATGGTAAAAATGTTGAAGTAATTTCTAAAAAGGATTTAATCTTTAATAAATTAGATAAATGGGATACATATGTAATTTTTGGGGCACGAGATGAAGGATTATCTGATTTTGCAAAGGGTATTGCGCATAGATTGAGATGAAGAAATATTTTCTTAATAAAGAATTAATTAACTTCAAAATAAATTACGAAAAAGAATTGAACGAAGAACAGTATGCCGTTGTAATGCATGAAGGAGGGCCTATGCTCGTGCTTGCAGGTGCAGGAACAGGTAAAACAAGAACACTTACATATAGGGTAGCAAGATTGATAGAAACGGGGATAAGACCAGCTAACATACTGCTATTAACATTTACTAACAAAGCTGCGAATGAAATGATGAGAAGAGTAGAATTATTGGTGGGCAGGAATGTTGAGGGGCTTTGGGGTGGCACTTTTCATCATATAGGGAATTTGATCTTGAGAAAGCATAGACAATTGATTGGTTACAGAGAAGGATATTCTATTATTGACAGAGAGGATTCAAAAGATTTATTTGATATTTGTCTTACCAAAATTAAAAGGGGAGAAAATCTCTTACCCAAGGGATCTGTGTTATGCGAAATCTACAGTCTGACGAAAAATAAGGGGGTAAATATCGAAGAAGTCATTTATTCGAGATTCCCTCATTTTAAAAATAATATAGACGGAATAAAAGAGATTTTCACTTTATATGAAAGAAAAAAACAGAAGCTTAATCTTATGGATTTCGACGATTTACTTACAAACTGGCAAAGGTTATTTCTCGAATACAGTAATGTAAGAGAATATTATTCCACAAAATTTTTGCACATATTAGTAGATGAATATCAGGATACTAATAAACTACAAGCTGATATTATTGATTTACTCTCATATAAAAACAAGAACCTAATGGTAGTAGGTGATGATGCCCAGTCAATTTACTCTTTTAGGGGCGCAAATTTTGAAAATATCATAAAATTTCCTGAACGCTATCCAGATGCAATGATTTTTAACTTGACCATTAACTACCGATCTACCCCCGAGATTCTTAATCTCGCAAACAATAGCATCATAAATAATATTAGACAGTTCCATAAACAACTTCATTCTACGAAAAAGTCGGGTGACCTTCCTTATCTTGTACCTGTTAAAGACATTTTTCAACAGGCTACATTTGTTTCTCAGAAAATAATCGATATCTATTCAGAAGGTGTACCTTTAAATGAAATAGCGGTTCTTTATCGTTCACATTATCAATCTATGGAACTTCAAATGGAACTTCAACGAAGAGCTATACCCTTTGAAGTAAGGTCGGGATTGAAATTCTTTGAACAGGCACATATTAAAGATATACTTTCTTTTCTGCGTGTTATAGTGAACCCTTATGATGAACTGAGCTGGAAAAGGGTTTTCAAATTGATACCCGGCATTGGAAATATTACAGCAGCAAAACTCTGGGATTCAATGTATAAATCAAAAAAGCCTTACGAGACTGTTTTTAGGCTTGAGAGTATAGTACCCAAAAAGGCGTTAGATGGGTTTAGCCTTTTTCTTGATCTTTTAAAAAAATTAAAAGGTGACTATGAAAACTTACAAATTAAACCTATATTTGCGATTGAAATGGTGCTCCGTAACGGTTATGAAGATTATCTTTATACCCACTATCCTAATGCTGATGAAAGAATGCAAGATATTGAACAGATGAAGAGATTCTCGATTAAGTATAATTCGCTTGAAAACTTTATAAGTGATTTAAGCCTTCAGAGTGCTTCAGGTGGAGAAGTCGAAGAGGGAGAAGATGATAAGGAACATGTTATACTTTCGACAGTTCATCAGGCTAAAGGCCTTGAATGGAATACGGTCTTTATTATTTGTCTTAATGATGGAAGATTCCCTTCGAGCAGGTCTTTAGATTCCGAACAAGAAGAAGAGGAAAGAAGACTTTTCTATGTTGCTGTGACAAGGGCTAAAGATAATCTTTACCTTTGTTTCCCTGTTACGGCTGAGGAATGGCACGGGGTTGACTTTTTAAAACCGTCGAGGTTTATCAGGGAGTTACCGTCGCATGTTTATGAAGAGATTGTGGTTATTGACAGTCTCAAAGAGGATGCGGACATAGATGACTTATATTGAAACTATAAAAGATGGGTTTAGATTAATTAATAAAAACTGGCAGCTTATTATAATACAGATGATTTTGTTGATTATAAGTACGCTCAGCTTTTTTATTGTGGTAGGTATTCCTTTTGCAATAGCCTTTATATTATTCGGTATTGATCTTACAAGACTGACAGATTTTAAAAATATTCTGGACATCCTTGGAAGCGGGAAAGAGTTTTTAACTAAATACATCGGTCTTTTACTAATAGTTGCGGGTAGTTTACTTTTATATTTTGTAATGATTGGACTTATGAATATATATATATTTGCTGGTTCAGTCGGCATTATCGGGAGATCTTTAAGAGATAAAAACGAAAAATTTAGTATTCACACATTTTTTAGCGAAGCAAAAAGGCTTTTTCCTCGCATGTTAGGTTTTACATTGATAATCGGATTAGTCATGATTTTTACTGCATTTTTTCTTGGTATTTTAGGTGGTAGCATTGGAGCTTTGATATCATTTACGAGGAGTATCGAATCAAAAATAGTCATTTTCATACTCATATTTTTATCTTTATTAATAATTCTATTAGCATTATTTTTTGTTATGGGAATTCTTTCCTTTACACTATATGGAATTGCTTCGCTATTGTTTAAAGACACAGGTCCTATAAAATCGATTAAAGAATCTATAAAATACCTGAGTAGGAGACCCGATGCATTCTGGCTTTATGCTATAATTTTTGGTAGCTATTTATTGATAAGCTTTATCCTGATTATTTTGAAATATCCAGTTGCTTTTATACCTGTTATAGGAACGATTCTATCTTTTCCCTTACAACTAATATCCGCTATCTTTGAAGCATATCTTGGACTTGCATTTATAGCTATTATATTATCTTATTATTATTCAACAGAAATTCAGCCATCAATTACTATTGATGTTTCTCCAACCGAAAATGCTGTAGATAAAAATTCGGGTTAATCGTGTATTTGGTTTATTATTTGCAGGGCTTTTTTGTGGAGTTTTTCATTTCCTGAAGCAAGCAATGATGTGGATCTTTTAAGATTAATTTCTTTTGTATCAATATTATTACCTTCTATATCTGTAATTATTCCGCCCGCTTCTTTTACAAGAAGCCATCCAGCGGCGAAATCAAAACTTCTTGAAGGCGCAGGAGTGATAAAAACGCTTATAGCCCCATTTGCAAGATATGCAAGATCAAGTGCCGTAGAACCAAGACATCGTGTTTTTCTAAATTTTGATAGAAGAGGAAGAATGGATGGTATATCTTTATGTGGATTTTGAGCCTCATAAGCAATGAGATAAAACTCTTCGTTGGCTTGGGTATTTATTTTTTCACCATTTAAAAAGGCACCTTTCCCTCTTTCAGCCCAGAATTCGTCACCATTAATTAGATTTACAATATAAGCGAGTTCGATATTAGCTATTGTATCGCCGTTTACAATAGCGATAGATGTACAATAAAAAGGAATTCCTGCGAGTGCATTTCTGCTTCCATCAATAGGGTCTATCAATATCTTTATCCCCCCTCCTTTAAAATCTTTAACCCCTATTTCTTCTGATATTACAGTTAAAGCTTCTCCTGACTTTTCAAGTGCTGAAATGACTATATCTTCTGCTATCTTGTCTATTTGATATGTTTTATCACCTGACGCACCCCTGCCAATTAAAGTTTTTCCCATTGTCTTCATAAGGGGTAATTTTTCTAAAAGGTTTTTACCTATCTCTTTTAAAATTGCGATATTCATGTTTAGAATATTTTAAACTAATATATAATTTTATTTAATTTTCAGCTAAAATTATTATTAAAAATAAAAAGATAAATTGAGACTGAAAATATGAAATGTCCCGAGTGTGGTGAAGCATTGAACGAAGGTCATGTATGTAAAAGTTGTGGTAAAGAGGTCAAAGGGTCGGCAGAAGAATTTGAGGTGGAATATAAGGAATTCAAACTTTCCGAATTTTTAGAAATTCGCAGAAAACGGAGGGAGAAATCTTTAAAAGACTGCAGCAAGAGAGAAAAGAATATTCAAAAAGCTTCTGTGGATAAAAAAACGGCTTTACTTAAATCAGAAAAAGACATAAATAGTATAAAAAATAAAAAGGTTTTTATCATTTTTTGGGTATCTATAATAGGGATTGCATTAATTTCTGGTTTAATTCTTTTTGCGCGTGATTTCTTTTAATTTGGAAAGTATATTAGGAAATCAAAAATAAAGGTTACATCTTACGAAATATTTTGACTTTATTGTTATTTGAGTTTTCAAGGTTTTATGATGTAATATTTCTATATTGGAATAAATATTCTCAATCTTCGAAGGTGATAAATGCAAGACAGAATAGAGGAAGAGATAAAAAATAAGGCTGTCAATGGCAGGTTACCATGTCCTATTGCAAGAAAAATAGCAAAAAAACTATCTGTTTCGTACAAGGATGTTGGGAAGGTTGCTGATAAGCTCAAGATAAAGATAACGGACTGCGAACTTGGTTGTTTCTAATGGATGTAATATTATTTGAACTTGCCCTCACATGTTATTTTGCGGCAACAATTGTAAGCATTACAGAACTTTTTAAGAGTTCAAAAATTACCTCAAAAATTACTATAATATTTGCAGGTATAGGTTTTTTAATTCATACATTAAGCATCGGATATCGTTATTTAGCTGCCGGACACATTCCCATAACCAATCCTCACGAAGCAACATCATTTTTTTCATGGTGCATAGTATTTATTTTTTTTATTTTAGAGTTCAGATATAAAGTCAGTCTCTTATCTTCCTTTATCATGCCACTTGTTTTTGTCTTAATGCTTTCTTCTTCAATGCTTCCGAGAGAGATAAAACCCTTGAGTCCTGTTCTTCGAAGTTATTGGTTAGGAATTCACACAATTGTTGCTTTTCTTGGAAATGCAGCTTTTGCGATGTCATTTGGAATAGGTTTAATGTATCTCATACAAGAACATTATGTTAAATCGAAACGATTAGGAGGGTTATTTGAGAGGTTGCCCAGTCTTCAGACGCTTGACGAAATAAATTATAAACTTATAACTTTTGGATTTCCTCTATTAACGCTTGCAATAATTAGTGGTGCCTTGTGGGCAGAAAGTGCGTGGGGGGGTTATTGGAACTGGGACCCAAGAGAAGTTTGGTCACTTATAACATGGTTTATTTATGCAATTGTACTTCACGCAAGACTTGTTGCAGGTTGGAGAGGTAAACGGGCTGCTGTTTTATCTATAATTGGTTTCCTCACAATTTTAATTGCGTTTGTGGGAATTAAATTATTACAAAAGGGACTTCACGTTTTTCTATGAAAGCTTTTGTGATAGGCCTTAATCATAAGACTGCAGACGTTAATGTAAGAGAAAAGTTTGCATTTAATGGTCCAAAACTTGTAGAGGGACTATTAGCATTTAAAGAGTTACCAGAAGTCCAGGAGGCTTTAATTTTATCAACTTGCAACAGGGTTGAACTATACGCCAACGTTCGTGATGTTAGTAAAGCTACAGAATCTATAAAGTCATTCCTTTCATCTTTCCATAATTTAGATAGAGAAGCACTGGATAGGTCTCTTTATATTTATGAAGACATTGATGCTGTAAGGCATATTTTCAGAGTTGCGTCAAGCCTTGATTCAATGGTTGTAGGTGAGCCACAGATCCTGGGACAATTAAAAGATGCCTTTGAACTTGCACTTGAAAAAAAGACCACAGGTATCCTTCTTAATAAGCTATTGAAAAAGGCAATTTCTGTTGCAAAGAGAATCCGGACAGAGACAAGAATAGCTGAAAATGCTGTTTCTATAAGCTTTGCGGCAGTTGAGCTTGCAAAAAAAATATTTTCTGATCTTTCTAAAAAAACATTTATGTTATTAGGTGCTGGAGAGATGGCTGAACTTGCAGCAAAACATTTAATAAATAGCGGAGTAAAAGATGTAATAGTTTCTAATAGAACATATGAGCGTGCTTGTGAACTTGCGGAAGAATTTGGAGCAAAAGTTGTGAGGTTTGAAGAATTTATTAGTGAGATGATAAGAACAGACATCTTGATATGTTCAACAGGCGCACCCACTTATGTATTGACAAAAAATCAGATGCACAAGGTAATGAAAGAAAGAAAGCAAAAACAGGTTTTTATTATTGATATCTCTGTACCGAGAAATATTGATCCAGAAATTAATGATATCGGTAATGTATACCTTTATAACATAGATGACTTGCAGGATGTTGTAGATGCAAATTTATTTGAGAGGAAGAAAGAGGCGGAAAAAGCAGAAAAGATAATAGAAGAAGAGATTTCAACCTTTGTAAAATGGCAATCATCACTTGATTCTGTTCCTACAATAAAGGCATTGAGGGAAAAGGCTGAAGAAATAAAGAGAGAAGAGATTAATAAATTACTAAACAAACTTCCAAATATCGGGGAGAGGGAAAAAGAAGCTATTGAATATATGGCAACTGCCATTGTGAATAAACTTATTCATCCTCCTACGGTAGCACTAAAAGATAGTGGTGAAGATAAGGATTTAATAGTTGCACTTGTAAGAAAATTATATGGAATTAATAATGAAAAAATCGAGGAGAAATAAGATATTAATTGGCACTCGGGGTAGTAAACTTGCACTTTGGCAAGCAGAGTGGGTTAAAGACGAACTCCTAAAACTTTATAATGGATTACACGTGGAACTTATAAAAATCAAGACTACGGGAGATAAAATTCTCGATGTACCTCTTGCAAAGGTAGGAGGCAAGGGTCTTTTCGTTAAGGAGATAGAAGAAGCCCTTTTAAGAGGTGAGATAGATTTGGCTGTTCATAGTATGAAGGATGTGCCTACTGATTTTCCACAAGGCCTTCATCTTGCAGTAGTGGGTAAAAGAGATGACCCCAGAGATGCTTTTATATCTAGAATTTCAGATTCAGGTTTTCAATTTCCAAACTTTAAAAGTCTACCCATTGGGGCGAAGATAGGAACAAGTAGTCTTAGACGTTCATGTCAGTTACTGAATTTAAGACCTGATTTAAGGATTGAACATTTAAGAGGTAATCTCGACACAAGATTGCGAAAATTGGATGAAGGGCAATATGATGGGATAATACTTGCTGCAGCGGGTATTAGAAGACTTGGTCTCGAAAAAAGGATAACAGAGTTACTACCCTTTGATATTAGTCTACCTGCTATAGGACAAGGTGCTATTGGAGTAGAATGTAGGATTGACGACAAATTTATTAACGAATTACTTATGCCACTTAACCATATCGAAACTTATACATGTATCAAAGCCGAGAGGTCTTTTTTAAAGAAACTGGGAGGCGGCTGTCAGGTCCCAATTGCTGCACACGCAACAATAGTGCAAAAAGCAGGGAACAGAGATAATAAAGGCTCTATGCTTATTCTCGAAGGGCTTGTTGGTAATGTAAATGGGAATAAGATTATAAAGGGTCGCATAGAAGGTACCCCAAAAGAAGCTGAAGAGATTGGAATTAGACTTGCGAAAGATATACTGTCAAAGGGTGCAAAAGAAATTCTCGAAGAGATTTATAAGATTTCGTGAGAAAAAATTTAATCCTGATAATATCAACCTAATCCTTCTTTCCTCTCAAGTTCCTCGATCTGCTCCCTTTTTTCCTGACAATCGGTACAATATATTGCAAATGGAAGAACTTTTAGTCTTTCTGCGCTAATCTCTTCTCCACAATCTTCACATATACCATAAGTGCCTTCATTAAGTTTTCTGAGTGCCTCGTCTATTTTTTGAAGATTTTCTCTATGGATATTGAGTTGTTTTAAACTTATATCTTCGGAAAGATCGACTATAGACCAATCTCCGTTGTCAAGAGCGGTATCGACGAGTTGTTTTGTCTCACCTCTTATGTATTTAGATATTTCTTCTTTTGCTTCTTTAAGAATTTCCTCCCGTTTTTTAATTAATTCTTTTCTAAGGATTTCTTTTCTTTCTTCTTCAACCTTTTTAGGTCTCGATTTCCTCGATTTTATATCTACATCCATAGTTTCCTTTTTCACAGAATGTTTCTGGTGCGTGGTTTTTTTAGTAACCTCCTTTTTCTTACAAGTAGATTTTACCTTTGTTTTGTTAGCCACTTTTTTCTTCTTCAACTTTGATTTTGTGGATAATTTTTGGGTCTTCTTTTTAATAGTCTTTTTTTGTAACACATTTGACCTCTTTTCATTGCATGGTCTTAATGTAATTTCTCCATATCTTAAAACTCCATGATCTCTTTCTCTTTGAAAGCTAAAACTTCGTCAACTTTACTAATATATAAATCCGTCGTCTTCTGTATTTCATCCTGAGATCTCTTGACGTCATCTTCGCTCAAATGTTTTTCTTTTTCCATCTTTTTGAGGTCATCAATTATATCTCTCCTTATATTTCTGATAGCTACTTTTGTCTCTTCAGCTTTTTTCTTTACTGCTTTTACAAGTTGTTTTCTTCTTTCTTCCGTTAGAGGAGGAATATTTATCCTTATGATTTTGCCATCATTTGTAGGTGTTAAACCAAGATCAGACTTCAGGATGGCTTTCTCAATTTCCGGAATTATTTTTGTATCCCAGGGTTGTATTGCTATTTGCCTGCTTTCTGGAATACTTAGACTTGCTAATTGTTGAAGTGGCGTCAGTGTATCATAATAATTTACCATTATCCCATCAAGAAGCGCTAAAGAAGCCCTACCTGTCCTTAAAGAAGCAAGATCTTTTTTCAAGGCTTCGATGGCTTTAGACATTCGATCATTAATCCTTTTTTTTAATTCTTGATCCATTGTCCCCCCTTATAAGGGTTCCAATTTTTTTACCCTCAATAATTTTTTTAATATTGCCTTTCCCTTTTAGATTAAATATTATAATTGGGAGGTTGTTGTCCATACATAATGATATAGCCGTAGAATCCATTACAGCAAGCCCCTTTTTCAAAACCTCAATATAAGTAAGATTATCATATTTTTTTGCAGAAGGGTCTTTAACGGGGTCTGTTGAGTAAACACCATCGACCTTTGTTCCTTTTAAGATAACATCAGCATTGATTTCCATTGCCCTTAAGGCTGCTGCGGTGTCTGTTGTAAAATATGGATTACCTGTGCCGGCTGCGAAGATTACAGTTCTTCCTTTTTCAAGATGTCTTATTGCTTTTCTTCTGATATAAGGTTCAGCAAGTTCTTTCATTTCAATTGCAGATTGGACCCTTGTTGGGATACCATGTTTTTCAAGATAATTTTGAAGAGCAAGGGCATTAATTACAGTAGCAAGCATTCCCATGTAATCGGCAGATGCCCTTTCGATACCTTTTACACTTGCCTCTACCCCACGAAAAATATTTCCTCCCCCTATTACTATTGCTATCTGAACCCCTTTTGAGACTGCGTCCTTTATTTCTTTTGCTATAAAATTCACTGTAGCAGGATCTACACCATAGCCCTGCTCACCCATCATGGCTTCGCCGCTAATCTTAAGGAGTACCCTATTATACTTCAAACTAAATTATCCTGTAATTGTTTCTCCGAGTTGGAATCTAGCGAATCTCCTGATTACTATATTTTCACCTAATTTTGCAATCTTTTCTGTTACAAGGTCTCTAATACTCTTTTTTTGTTCAGGGTCTTTTATAAATACTTGTTCCATCAGACATGTATCTGCAAAAAACTTTTCAAGCTTTCCTTCTACGATTTTTTCAACTACATGTGGAGGTTTATCCATAACTTGAGCTCTATAAATTTCTTTTTCACGAGCTATTACTTCTTGTGGAACGTCTTCCCTTGATAGGAATTGAGGATTAGTAGCCGCAATATGCATCGCTATATCTTTTGCAAGCTCTTTAAAATCATCTGTTCTTGCTACAAAGTCAGTTTCACAGTTTATTTCGACCAGTGTTCCAATTTTACCCATATGTATGTATGCTTCTATTAAACCTTCTGAGGCTTTTCGCCCAGCCTTTTTTAAGGCGCTTGCAAGCCCTTTTTGCCTTAGTATATCTATAGCCTTCTCAAAGTCTCCATTACTCTCGGTCAAAGCCTTTTTACAATCCATCATCCCCGCGCCTGTTTTCTCTCTCAAATCTTTTATCATCTCTGTTGTTATATTTGTCATTCTGATACCTCTGCCTCTTCCTGTTGAATTTTTTCTTGAACCTTTATTTTCTCTTCCTCTTCTGTGAGGGTCTTCGATGATGCTTCCCTGCCTTCTATTATTGCATCCGCTATTTTAGAAGTTATAAGTTTTATAGCCCTTATCGCATCATCGTTTCCAGGTATGACATAATCAACCTCGTCTGGGTCACAATTCGTATCGACAATTGCGACTATCGGTATAGAAAGTTTTCTTGCTTCGGCTACCGCAATTCTCTCTTTTTTTGGATCTACTACAAAAATTGCTCCCGGAAGACAAGGCATCTCTTTAATTCCCGAAAGATTTTTTTCAAGTTTAGCCCTTTCTTTTTCGATTGCAGCAGCCTCTTTTTTTGTAAGAAGTTCAAGGGTACCATCTGCCTTCATTTCTTCGATCTTTTTCAGCTTTTCTATACTTTTCTTAATAGTAGAAAAATTGGTTAGCATTCCACCTAACCACCGCTGATTGACATAGTAAGCACCTGCCCTTATGGCTTCTTCTTGTATAGCATCCTGAGATTGTTTTTTTGTCCCTACAAAAAGAATTGGCGCACCTGTCATAGCAACACTTTTTATAAAATTATATGCATCCTCAAGACCTTTAACTGTTTTTTGTAAGTCTATTATGTAGATACCATTTCTCTCTCCAAAGATGTATTTTTTCATCTTGGGATGCCATCTTTTTACCTGATGACCAAAATGTACTCCTGCCTCCAACAATTCCTTCATAGCAGCTACCATTTTTAAATCCCCTCCTATAACCCTCTGTTCTATTTCTCACTAATGCCAGATCGGCACACAGAGGCGCAACAATATATTTCCGAAAGAAAATAGTCTTTCAGAGAAAAAAAGGTTAACATAAAAATAACTTTTTTTGCAAGGGTAAAGGTGTTAAAATATTTTATTTTAATGAATTAAAGGGAGCATTTATGATACTACGTTATACACGTCCTGAAATGGGTAAAATTTGGGATATTCAGACTAAATATAAGAAATGGCTTGATGTTGAGATAGCTGTATGTGAGGCGTGGGCAGAACTTGGTGAGGTCCCCGAGGACGCCTTAAAGGTTATAAAGAAGAGAGCAGGGTTTGATGTTAAAGAGATTGATGAAATAGAAAAGGTTGTTAAACATGATGTTATAGCGTTTCTTACATCAGTTGCCCGACATGTAGGTCCTGAGTCAAGATTCATACATAAAGGGTTAACCTCATCAGACATTCTTGATACCGCACTGGCTTTACAGATGAGGGAGGCGGCAGATCTTATAATAAAAGATATTAAAGAACTTGCTGAAGTAATAAAAGATAAGGCTTATAAATACAAAAATACAGTAATGATCGGTAGGAGTCACGGTGTCCATGCTGAACCGACAACATTTGGTCTAAAATGCGCTCTATGGTATGAAGATATGAGGAGGAATCTTTCAAGGATGAGACGTGCAAGAGAAGTTGTAAGCGTTGGTAAACTTTCAGGGGCTGTTGGTACGTTTTCTAATATACCACCGGAAATAGAAGAAAAAGTTTGTAAAAGGCTTGGGTTGAAACCAGAACCAGTTGCTACACAGGTAGTACAAAGAGACAGACATGCAGAATATCTTATAACGCTTGCTCTGATTGCAGCCTCCATTGAAAAAATAGCTATTGAAATAAGACATCTTCAAAGGACAGAAGTACTCGAGGCAGAGGAGCCTTTTGTGGCTGGTCAGAGAGGTTCATCTGCAATGCCTCACAAGAGAAATCCCGTAGGCTGCGAAAATCTATCAGGCCTAGCAAGGTTGGTAAGGACGAATGCTTTTGCAGCAATTGAAAATATTGCTTTATGGCACGAAAGAGATATCTCACACTCATCTGTTGAACGTGTGATTATACCTGACAACACTATCCTCGTCGATTATATGCTTACAAGGCTTAAGGGAATCTTAGACGGCCTGCACGTTTATCCAAAGAGAATGAAAGAAAATCTGGCAAAAAGTTACGGTCTTTATAATTCTCAGAGAGTAATGCTTGCATTAATAGACAAGGGACTTACGCGTGACGAGGCTTACGATATCGTTCAGAGAAATGCGATGTTAAGCTGGAAAAGAGGAATTGCATTCAAGAAGATACTTTTGAAGGATAAAGAAGTGAGAAAATATCTTGTTTCCAAAGAAATAGACAATATATTCGATCTCGAGTATTACCTCAAAAATGTGGATTATATATACAAGAGGGTGTTTGGAGAATGAAAATTGAGGCTTTCTCCTTCTGGTAAAATAAGAATCTGATGAAATTATTGCACTTTTACAGGATACCTGCCCTTTCTCACGCACAAAAAAATGAATTACTTTTAAAAATAAAAAAAGATATTTTACCTGCAATTATTGATATCGAAACAGAATACTGTTTTAATATTGAAACATCAGGTACCTTGACAGACCAAGAACTAAGTATCCTTCGTTGGCTTCTTGCGGAGACTTTTGAACCAGAGAAATTTAGCAATAAAAGCTTTCTTACGAATGATTCAACTCCTAAAAGATATAAGAATTTTTTTGAGTGCAACTCTTTAACCAATGTTCCTTACTTTATTTTTGAGGTTGGTCCAAGATTAAATTTCACAACCGCATGGTCCACAAATGCAGTATCAGTATGTCATACATGTGGATTGACTAAGATAAAAAGGATAGAGAGGTCAAGAAGATATAAACTGTTAATCAAAGAGCAGAAGGCAGGTTCGCAAATCGTAACTTCTCAAATTAATTCCTTTATAAATCTTATACACGATAGGATGACAGAATGTTTGTATCCTGAACCTCTTACAACCTTTGAAACAGGCATAAAACCAGAGCCTGTTTATACAGTTCCCCTTATCGAGGAAGGAAAAGAAGCATTAAGGAAGATAAATATTGAATTGGGACTTGGACTTGATGACTGGGACATAAATTATTATTACAATCTATTTGTCAATGAATTGCGTAGAAATCCTACAAATGTAGAGTGTTTTGATCTTGCTCAATCAAACAGCGAACATTCAAGGCATTGGTTTTTTAAGGGGAAATTAATTATAGATGGTCAAGAGATGCCACAATCCCTTATGGAAATAATCAAATATCCTTTAAGTGTAAATCCAAATAATAGTATTATTGCATTCAAAGACAATTCGAGTGCTATACGTGGATATAAAATATCTACAATTATTCCGGAAAAGGCAGGGCAAGTTTGCCGATTTAAAAAAGAAACCTTAGTTTATCACATAATATTTACTGCAGAAACACATAATTTCCCAACAGGTGTGGCACCATTTCCAGGTGCAGAGACTGGTACAGGGGGCAGGATAAGAGATATACATGCTACTGGTAGAGGAAGCCATGTAGTGGCAGGAACAGCCGCATATTGTGTAGGCAATCTTAATATTCCTAATTATTATCTTCCCTGGGAAGATGTATCTTTCGAATATCCTCATAATCTCGCATCCCCTCTACAGATAGAAATAGAAGCAAGTAACGGGGCGTCTGATTACGGGAATAAATTTGGTGAACCCCTTATACAGGGTTTTACAAGATCATTTGGTATGAGATTATTAAATGGTGAAAGAAGGGAATGGGTTAAGCCCATAATGTTTACAGGCGGGATCGGGCAGATAGATGACAGGCATATTGAAAAAGGTAGACCAGAAAAGGGAATGCTTGTGGTAAAGATTGGGGGACCAGCATATAGAATTGGGATGGGTGGTGGTTCTGCCTCATCTGTCTTAGCCGGTGAGCTATCAGAAGAACTCGATTTCAGCGCGGTTCAGAGGGGTGATGCAGAGATGGAGCAAAAGGTTAACAGAGTCATAAGGGCATGTATAGAGATGGGTGATAATAATCCAATTATAAGTATTCATGACCAGGGGGCAGGAGGTAATTGTAATGTAGTTAAAGAAATAATTTATCCGGCAGGGGCAAAAATAGATATAAGAAAAATACATCTGGGAGACGATACCCTTTCTGTGCTCGAAATATGGGGCGCTGAATATCAAGAACAGGATGCCTTATTGATAATGCCTGAAAGAACAGACGAATTCTTTTGCCTTTGTAAAAGAGAAAAGGTTCCTGTTGCTATTATAGGGGAGGTTACAGGGGATGGTCGTATAATCCTTCATGATGAAATAGACGGCACTACCCCTGTAAACTTGGAACTATCGAAGATTCTTGGAGAGATGCCACAAAAGATTTTTACATCTCAAAGGATTAAACCCAAGCTTAAATCTTTAGACTTGCCTGAAGATTTAACATTAAAGGAGGCGCTTAATCGTGTACTTCGACTTATTTCAGTTGGTTCAAAGAGATTTCTTACGAATAAGGTTGACAGATCAGTTACAGGTTTGATCGCTCAACAACAATGCGTTGGACCACTTCAGCTAACTTTATCAGATGTTGCCGTTATTAGTCAGAGCCATTTTGGCTTAACTGGAGCAGCTCTATCTATAGGAGAACAACCAATAAAAGGTTTAATTAGTCCTCAGGCAATGGCAAGAATGAGCGTAGGCGAAGCCCTTACAAATATAGTATGGGCAAAGGTTAGCTCGCTTCAAGACATTAAATGCTCGGCAAACTGGATGTGGGCTGCAAAACTACCCGGTGAAGGAGCTAATTTATATGATGCAGCAATAGCATTGAGGGATATACTTGTCGAACTTGGTATTGCTATTGATGGAGGCAAAGATAGCTTATCTATGGCTGCAAAGGTAATTAACTCCTTAGGTCGGACAGAAATAGTTAAAGCACCAGGCACCCTCGTAATTTCTGCATATGCTACTTGTCCCGATATTACTAAGATTATAACGCCTGATCTAAAGAGACCCGGTGAAAGTAGATTGATTTATATTGATATTGGAAATGGTAAATATAGAATGGGAGGAAGTGCATTAGCTCATGTCTATAATCAAATTGGTGACGACTCACCTGACCTTGATGATCCTGTCCTTTTAAAAAATGTATTTAATGCTATACAGGAAATGATTTCGGAGGATTTAATCCTATCAGGTCATGACAGAAGTGATGGTGGATTAATAACAAGCCTTCTTGAAATGGCATTTGGTGGGAATTGCGGATTGGAAATAAATCTGATACATGATAGAGGCTTCAAGATGGAAGGTAATGAATATAGAGAAGGTGTGTCAAGTGTCAAGGGTCATCTGTCAGATGCTATAACATTGTTATTTTCTGAAGAATTAGGAGTGATAATCGAATATATTACGGAAAAAGAAGAACAGATAAAATCCAAACTGCAAAAATATGCTATTCCTTACCAAATAATAGGCAACACAATTAAGGAGCCGATAATCAAAATAAGTATAAATAATGAACAAATTATCCAAGAAGATATGAGGCTTTTACGAGCCATTTGGGAAGAAACGAGTTATCAAATCGAGAAACTCCAGGCAAATCCTGAATGTGTTGAGGAGGAGTGGAAAGCAAATCTTGAAAGAAGAGGCCCTCAATATAAGTTGACATTTATTCCTCAAGATACACCCAAACATATATTGGAAAAAGAGGTAAAACCTAAAGTAGCAATCATTAGAGAAGAAGGAAGTAACGGCGATAGGGAGATGGCTTCTGCCTTTTATCAAGCTGGATTTGAAGTATGGGACGTAATGATGACCGATCTTTTAGAGGAGAGAATAAATCTCGACGATTTTAAAGGCATTGCATTTGTTGGGGGGTTCAGTTACGCGGATGTGCTGGATTCAGCAAAAGGGTGGGCGGGTGTGATAAGATTCAATAGAAAACTTTATGAACAATTCGAGCATTTTTATG
>CAYOJI010000025.1:0-591 GCA_964404225.1 uncultured Nitrospiraceae bacterium | reverse complement strand
GATACCTTCAGTCTTGGTGTCTGTAATGGCTGTCAACTTATGGCTCTCTTTGGTTGGGTGCCTTGGAAAGGAATTGAAGACAAGCTTCAACCGAGATTCATAAAGAATAAATCTGGGAGATTTGAATCACGTTTTTCGACAGTAAAGATATTACCAAGTCCTGCCATAATGCTAAAAGGTATGGAGTACTCTATCTTAGGGATTTGGATTGCACATGGGGAAGGAAGGCTTTACTTTCCTAAAGCCGAAATAAAGGATGAAGTTTTAAGAAATAATCTTGCACCTATAAGGTTTGTTGATGACGAAGGACAATTTACAGAAAAATATCCCTTTAATCCCAACGGTTCTCCATTAGGCATTACCGCGCTTTGTTCACCTGATGGAAGACATCTTGCTATGATGCCGCATCCTGAGAGGACTTTTCTCAAATGGCAGTGGGCGTATATGCCTGAAGATTGGAAGAGAGACCTTACAGTATCGCCATGGCTCAAAATGTTTCAAAATGCAAGGCAGTGGTGCGAAAATCAATAATTTGGTGGCGGTGCAGGGATTTGAACCCCGGACACTGCGGATATGAGCCGCATGCTCTGA
>CAYOJI010000024.1:19043-23504 GCA_964404225.1 uncultured Nitrospiraceae bacterium | reverse complement strand
AAACACATTATAAGGTGAGCCCTTTTTTATTCATCACGGAATTGGTGATGCTTCCGTAAGTAGCGGAAGCACCTAAAATTTAGGCTTACTGTAGTTTTTTGGGGAGATCTCCTTTCACTCCCCCGCCTATTTCTATCCTCGGTCCTAAATTTTGGGTGCTTACGTAAGTAGCAAAACGTTAGGGGAAAGGATTCCTGAAGGAAAATATTAAAAATGCATTAGGAACGGGTTTCAAAGAGGCTCAAATATATTAAAAGGAGCTTTTTGAGAATAAAAGGTAACGCGTGGATTCACCAAATCATCCGGATCTTTTTAAAGACAATAAGAAATCATGGAGCGGGCGACGGGATTTGAACCCGCGACCTTCAGCTTGGGAAGCTAACACTCTACCACTGAGTTACGCCCGCGCTTATAGATATATAAATCAACAAATGTTCAAAAGTCAAGAAATGTATTTTTGACCGTATTTATTAAGAATTTAGTAATCCAAAAATTAATTTGAACATTTAATCATATATTTTCCGTTATAATTACAAAATGAGAAAGGGAATATATATACTTCCAAATACACTAACACTTTGTGGAATGTTTTTAGGATTTTATTCAATAATTTCTGCATTAAAGGGTAATTTTTTACACTCAGCATGGGCTATAGTTTTTGCTGCCATTTTTGATGGCCTTGATGGATGGGTAGCGAGGCTTACTCATAGCACTACAAAGTTTGGCATAGAGTTGGATTCTCTTTCTGATATCGTTGCGTTCGGTGTTGCTCCAGCGGTTATGTTATATAAATGGTCGCTTATATACTACGGAAGGATAGGATGGGCTGCGGCATTTTTATTTATGGCATGTGGTGCCCTCCGTCTTGCAAGATACAATGTTCAAATGGGTTCAACAGAATCAAAGTCTTTTACAGGGATGCCGATCCCTGGTGCTGCAATAATTGTAGCATCGCTCGTAATTTTTCATTATGAAGTATGGGATACTGAACCAGAAAAAAATTTTTTGATCCTATTTTTGACGGCTTTTCTCGCTGTTCTAATGGTGAGCACTTTAAAGTATCACGGTGCAAAAGAACTTGATTTCAGCAAAAGAAAGCCTTTCTGGATTTTGGTTGCTATAGTTATTGTACTGGTGATTATCGTTATTCATCCACCTATTGCTTTATTCATATTTGCAATGATATACCTGATTAGCGGTATAATTGAAAATATATATATTTACTACAAAAAGAGAAAAAGTTATAAGGAAGGCGTTTCTAAATGAGGATAATAAAAATATTTGATACTACTCTTCGCGACGGTGAACAATCTCCAGGTGCTTCTATGAATGTACAGGAAAAATTGACTGTGGCAAAACAACTTGCAAAACTCGGTGTTGATGTTATAGAGGCTGGCTTTGCTTTTAGTTCACCCGGGGATTTCGAGGCTATAAAAACAATTGGGGCTGAAGTTGAAGGGCCTATTATATGTAGTCTTGCAAGGGCAAGAGAAGAAGACATTAAGAGGGCATGGGAAGCATTAAAAGATGCGCCCAAAAAGAGGATACATACATTCCATTCTACCTCTGATATACATCTTAAATACCAATTTCGCGTGACGAGGGAAGAAGCATTAAAGAGATCTGTGGAAATGGTAAAATTTGCAAAAAGCTTTGTTGATGATGTGGAATTTTCTCCAATGGATGCAACCAGAACAGATGTTAATTATCTATGCGAAGTGATTGAGGCTGTTATAGAGGCAGGGGCTTTAACAGTTAATATACCTGATACTGTTGGATATAGTATACCTGCTGAATTTGGGACACTAATTAAAACAATTCGTGAAAAGGTCAGTAATATTGAAAAAGCTGTAATCTCTGTTCATTGCCATAATGACTTGGGATTGGCTACTTCAAATTCCCTTGCTGCAGTTCTTAATGGTGCGGGTCAGGTTGAATGTACTATTAATGGGATCGGAGAACGTGCTGGAAACTGTTCACTCGAGGAGGTTGTAATGGCTTTAAGGACAAGACGCGATATTTTTAATGCAGACACAAAAATAAATACTGAAGAGATTATGAGGACGAGCAGGCTTGTTTCAAAGATTACAGGAATTTATGTTCAGCCAAATAAGGCTATTGTTGGAGCAAATGCATTTGCACATGAATCTGGTATACATCAGGATGGTCTTTTAAAAGAAAAATCCACCTATGAAATAATCAGACCGGAGAGTGTCGGCTTCCATTCAACAAAACTTATCCTTGGTAAACATTCGGGGAGACATGCATTCAAAACGAGATTAAAAGAACTCGGCTATGATTTGTCAGATCAAGAAATAAATAGAGTATTTGAAAAATTTAAGAGATTGGCTGATCAGAAAAAGGAAATATTTGATGAAGATATAGAGGCACTGATTTCTGAGGATGTAGTAAAGGTGCCCGAAACTTACAGTCTCGTAGATTTATATATTATGAGTGGCCTTGGTCATAAACCTACTGCTGCTGTTAAGATAAAAATAGGCGACACCGTGATAGACAGAATTGAATATGGTGACGGACCAGTGGATGCCACATATAAGGCTATTTCAGCGGTAACAAATACAAAAAGCAAATTATTGAAGTTTGAAGTTAAGGCAATAACAGGTGGTACAGATGCTATTGGTGAGGTGATGGTTTCATTAGAGGAAGACGGTAGAATTGTTAGAGGACATGGAGCTGATACAGATATAATCGTTGCATCTGCAAAAGCGTATATAAATGCACTTAATAAACTTGCATCGAGAAAAAGGCAATAAATTGGTCTGTTCATTGTCCTTTTGATATAATCTCTCTATGGAATTAACCGAGAATGCTATAAGAGTCCTGAAGGCAAGATATCTTCTCAAAGATGAGAAAGGAAATATCGTTGAAACTCCTGAAGAAATGTTCAGGAGGGTAGCAAGGACGATAGCATCTGCAGAGGGGAAATATGGTGGTGAGACTAAGGAGTGGGAGGAAAAATTTTATGAAATAATGACAGATTTAAGATTTCTTCCAAATTCACCCACTTTAATGAATGCGGGTAAAGATTTGGGACAACTCGCCGCATGCTTTGTTCTTCCTGTCCATGATTCGATGAATTCTATATTTGATACATTAAAAAATGCAGCATTAATATTACAAAGCGGAGGTGGTACAGGATTTTCTTTTTCAAATCTCCGTCCAAAAGCAGACATTGTGAAGTCCACAGGTGGGATAGCAAGTGGCCCTGTTTCATTTATGAAAATCTACAATACTGCAACAGAAGTTATAAAACAAGGCGGAGCCAGACGAGGAGCAAATATGGGAATTCTACGAGTTGACCACCCTGATATCCTTGATTTTATAAAGATCAAGAGATCAGAGGGGGAATTAACAAATTTTAATATTTCAGTGGCTGTAACAGATGCTTTCATGGAAGCAGTTAAAAATGACGAGGAATATGAGCTTATCAATCCAAGAAGTGGGGAAGTTGTTTCTAAAGTAAAAGCAAAATTGGTTTTCGATGAGTTAGTAACAAGCGCATGGGAAACGGGTGATCCGGGCTTGATATTTATAGATAGGATTAATATGGCAAATCCTACTCCACATCTTGGCAAAATGGAGTCTACTAATCCATGTGGAGAACAACCATTATTACCTTTTGAGGCATGTATTTTAGGTTCATTAAATCTATCAAAATATGTGAAACAATCAATGCTCCGAGGTAGTCGTTCGATAAAAAAATTCATTAACCAATGGTCAATAATATATGACAACATTGATTGGGATTCTTTAAGAAGAGACACAAAAATAGCTGTAAGATTTCTTGATAATGCAATAGATGTCAATAAATATCCAATTCCTGATATAGAAATAATGCATAAAGGCAACAGAAAAATAGGACTTGGTATTATGGGATGGGCTGATATGTTGATACTACTTGGTATTCCATATAACCATGAAATAGCATTTAGGCTCGCAAAGAATCTTATGAAATTTATAAGAGACAATGCAAGAGAAGCATCTGTTGAATTGGCAGAGTTAAGAGGTGTTTTTCCTAATTTTAAAGGTTCTATATATGATGCGCCTAATATGCCGCGGGTTCGTAATGCAACAACTACTACAATAGCACCTACAGGTACGCTTTCGATTATCGCAGATTGTTCGAGTGGTATAGAGCCTCTTTTTGCTATTGCTTATAAGAGATTTATTCTTGATACAGAATTTTATGAAGTTAATAAATATTTTTTTAAGATTGCTAAAGAAAGAGGGTTTTATAGCGAGGAGATGGAGAAGAAGGTGATAAGACAGGGCAATTTGAGAGGTATTAAAGAGATCCCCAAAGATATAAAAATACTTTTTAAAACAGCACTGGAGATCCCTTTTGAAGATCACATCGAGATGCAAGCTTGTTTTCAAGAATACACTGATAATGCGGTTTCAAAGACTATAAATATGCCTAAGCGCGCAAAGAAGGAATAT
>CAYOJI010000024.1:460-19033 GCA_964404225.1 uncultured Nitrospiraceae bacterium | reverse complement strand
TGCTAAGGCATTTTTACTTGCCTATGAAAAAGGTTGTAAGGGTATAACAGTCTTTAGGGCTGGCACTTCCCGAAAAGGAACCCTGGTCAGATTTGTAGATACAGATTAATTTTAAATATTTTTCTATTTTGTTTTTCCCTCCTTAATATCATTAATTAGCTTCAATACAAGAGTCTTTATCTCATCCCTTGCTCGTCTAAAATCTTGCATCACCTGCTCTTCACTACCAATGGTCCCAACAGGATCTTTTACTGGCCAGTAAATTCTTTTAACATTTGGTGGTGTGGTCGGACAATATTCCTCCGCGTTAACGCATAATGTAACTACAATATCCATCTTTCTTAAAAGTTTTTCATCTATGGATTTTGATTTTTGTTTTGATATATCTATCCCTGATTCTCTCATTACAGCGATTGCTTTCCTATGAACATCAGCGGTTATTAGTCCAGCACTATAAACCTCGATTAATCCTTTGCCAAAAACACGTGCAAATCCTTCAGCCATTTGACTCCTACAGGAATTTGCTGTGCATAAAAACATTACCTTCTTCACAAAATCTCCTTAATATTATGTCGATTTCTCTATCCTTTTAGTTATGAATACAATAATTGATGATAAAGCAATTGACCCGAAGAGTAAAAGGATTGCAACAAAAGCATTATTCAAGATCGAAGGCTTAAAAAGCAATACGCTACCAAGACCCAGCATCATCATACCCGAGACAAGTTTAAGTATTCTTCCTTGCCATTCAGTAAGATTTCTTTTCCCGAGTGTTACAGTAAATATAAGAACTATAATCAAAAGAGGGATGACATATATCACATTATATAAAATTAGGTACATATAATACTTATAATTAGTCAAATTGTTCAATGTGAGGATTCTTGTAAAAACCATTGGAAATCCAGCTGTACATAATAGTTCATAAGAATTTGCAGCAATAGCGAGTACAGAAGTCCCGATAAGAATCGATAAAAAAGAGGTAGTTTTTAATAATTTTCTCATACGATCAAAAAGTTTTGGTTTTGCTTTATCAGGTATCGTTAATGAAATACCTTTTTTAAAGATAAAAAAGTCTTTGATATTTATAGTAGCTATAAATAGTGCTGTGGCTCCAGCTGTCTTTGTTATTAGTCCGACTTGACCCATAAAAAGAAAGAGATTTAACCATGCTGCCATAAATAGAAAATATATAAATGCTGAGAAGAATACAAAAACACCTCCGATAACAAGCATTTTTGAGCGAGACCTCGCGTGGATAAGAAGTCCCAAAAGGGAAAAAAGAACAAAAAAGGCGCAGGGATTAAAACTATCTAATCCTGCTATAACTATTGTGATAGCAGGAAGAGACATCTCCGATGCATCAAGATTTCCTATCCAAGGTATATATACTGTTTTACTTTTCTCTTTACATTCCAATTCTTGTTTTTTAGAGGTTTCAGGGGGTAGTTGTAGTTCCTTTTTAGATATATTGTCAGAAATTATTAGTAAGGGATCTATACATTTATTCAATAAACAATTTTTTATTGCATCTGTAATTTCTTTCTTTGACTGTTCAGAGAATCCAACGAAGGCTTTTCTATCAACAAACAAAATAGGTACACCCGAGGCTTCTATTTTGTATGCCTTTGCCATTTTAATCATTAATTCGGCGTTTTCTTTGTTATACCATACCTCAAAATCCTTAATCTCTATATTCCTATAACTTTTCTTCATCTTATCGAGAAAGATTTTTTCTGCCTCACAGTGTGGGCAACCATTACCCCAAAAGAAGTAAACTACAATCTTTTTATCTTCTATGGAGGATTCTTGAGGTATTTTGTCCAAGGTTTTTTTAATTCCTTTATTTTGTGATTTTTGATCTAAATTTTTAATAATTTTTTCCTCGTCCTGCATTTTAGATTTGTTTTCGACTTCTGGATCTTCACATTCCGCAGCGTGCTCATTCCCCTGAAGACATATGCCGGTATCCTCATGTATTATTGCTTCAAAGCCATATGCAGGCATACCAACGAATAATAAATTTATTACTAAAAACAGCAATATTTGCTTAAAAATAGATATAATTTTTGAATAGCTAAGATTTTGATTTATCAACTTTGCCTCCTTAAGACCACCCAAATGGAAGGAAATTTTGGGTTGGATTGTATCAAGGGCTGCAACAATGTCATATACACAAAGCTCTCCGTCTTCGAGTAATTTCAGGATTCTCAATATAGTTTCATCCGAAAGCGTTTTGAAAATCTCTATTAATTCCTTCATATTCAAATTTACGTTAAGATAGAAGTATTTTCAAGCTTAATATTATAGAAGTATTTTCAAGCTTAATATTAATGATGGAAGCATAACTTTTTCCGTGATGAAATATTTTCTATGCTGGAGAATTGCCCTTGAGCGACTTTACAAAATCTCTGGTAACCAATCTTGGCGAAAGGAGCGTCCCTGAAAGGGCGAATTTGCACTGTTTGAGCCCCGAATACTTTCGGGGCGAGTTTGCAAATTCGAGCGACAAAGCCTTAGATTGGTCAGAGATTTTGTTTATTAAGCGAAAGGGCATTTCTCCAGACTTGTATATCACGAAATTGGTTATGCTTCCATTAATGATAGTGATATTTGTGTAATAAGTCGGTGTCAAACAATACAACTATTTGTATTGTTTGAAAGTGGTAAAATATTTAGATGTCCGAAAAGTTACTTATAATAAAAGGTGCTCGGCAGAATAATCTTAAAAATATAAACCTTACTCTTCCTCACAATAAAGTAATAGCAGTTACAGGGGTATCAGGTTCGGGGAAATCTTCTCTTGCCTTTGATACAATCTTCGCAGAAGGACAGTGGAGATTTATAGAGTCACTTTCCACATATGCCAGACTTTTTCTTGAAAAACTTGATAGACCCGATGTTGATGAAATTCAAAACATCAGGCCAGCTATAGCACTGGAGCAGAAGAACCCAATACGTGGCTCTCGTTCAACCGTCGGAACCCTCACCGAAATATACGATTTTTTTAGAATTTTGTATTCAAAAATTGCTATTCCATACTGCCCTAATTGTGGCGAAGAGATAAAAAACTGGGAGACCTCGAGTATTATTTCCGAACTTCTTAAAAAGCATGAGGGACAAAAGGCAATCATATTATTTGAATCAAAAGATTCGGGAACTAAATTAAAGAAAAAGGGATTTTATAGAATCTGGCAAAATGGGGAGATAGTTGATATTTCATCTTTTAATTCTATCCCGCCCCGTGTTGATGTGGTTGTTGACAGACTTGTTATAAGGGATGAGCCTCGCCTTTCAGACTCTATCGAAATGGCATGGAGAGAGGGGGAGGGCAGAATAAAAGTTGTAATCATAAAGTCTAACCAAATTTCTCCTTTCGAGATCATAAGCTTTTCATCAGGTAACGTATGCGATAAATGCTATATAGAATTACCAAAACCTTATCCATTGCTTTTTTCTTTTAACCATCCAGTAGGTGCATGTCCTGAATGTAAAGGATTTGGGAATATCCTTAAATATGATGAAGATATAATAATTCCGGACAAGAGTCTTTCTCTTGTTGAAGGTGCTATAGACCCGTGGGAGAAACCCGCATTTAAATGGTGGAAACAGCAGCTTATCAAAAATGCTGGGAAAGATGGTGTCAATATAAATATTCCTTATTCAAGGTTAAGCACAGAAGAAAAAGTAAAATTATTTGAAGGCGGGAGTTATTTTTACGGTATTAATGATTTCTTTAGGGAATTAGAAGAAAAAAGATACAAGCTTCACATAAGGGTTTTTTTGAGCAAATATAGAAAACCCACAACTTGTTATCAATGTAAAGGTAAAAGACTAAGACCAGAATCTCTTTCTTATAAGATAGGAGGTATAGATATCGCAGAACTTGTTAGCATGTTGGTATCAGATGTTATCAGTTTTTTCAGGAATATAGATGTTCCATCAGATAAAAGGGATGCTGTAAAGGAGCTTTTGAGACAGATAACACTTAAACTTGGATTTTTGAAAAGGGTAGGTCTTGAATATTTAACATTAGATAGGGATAGCCGAACACTCTCAGGCGGTGAATACCAAAGGATAAATTTGTCTAATCAACTCTCTTCTTTTCTAACGGGAACATTATATGTGCTTGATGAGCCAACGATAGGATTACATCCCAGAGATACGGATATAATTTCTGAAATTATGTCTGATCTTTCAAGGTATGGTAACACCATTATTGTTGTAGAACATGATAAAAGAATTATAGAATCTGCTGATTGGATTATCGAATTAGGACCTGGTGGCGGACATCTTGGAGGAAATATTGTCTTTTCGGGACCAAAAGATGATTTTTTGAATACTGATACCCTAACATCTCGTTACATAAAGGGAATCGACAAAATCGAACTTTCGCCCATTAATGAAGAAAAGCAAAAAATAAAAACAAACTGTAAAAAGATAAAACTTCTTGGGGCTTCGGGCAACAATCTGAAATCTGTTGACCTTGAGATCCCTATACAAACATTAACAACAATAACTGGGGTCTCAGGTTCTGGGAAGAGCACTTTAATAGTAGAGACTCTCTATAAGGCACTCGCAAAGGAATTTAAGATAGCTTATGAATTTCCACTGCCATATAGACATTTAGAGGGAACTCAATATCTTAAGGGTGTTAAGCTCATTTCACAGAATCCTATAGGTAGAAGCCCTCGTTCAAATCCTATAACATATTTAAGAATTTTTGATTCAATTAGAAAGGTTTTTTCAGAACAACCTGAAGCAAAAGCGCATGGTTATGGTCCGGGGTTCTTTTCTTTTAATGTTCAAGGTGGACGGTGCGAGACTTGTAAAGGTGCTGGATACCAAAAGACAGAGATGTATTTTTTTGAAGACCTTTACATCAAATGTGAAGAATGTAACGGGAAAAGATATAAGCCAGAAGCATTAAAAATTAAGTATCGAAATAAAAATATAGATGAAGTACTAAACATGACAGTGGATGAAGCTATAGAATTATTTGGGGAAGAATTTAGTATAAGAAACAAATTACTTTTAATGAAAGACATTGGTCTTGGATATCTGAAAATAGGACAGCCCGCGACTACTCTTTCTGGTGGTGAAGCACAGCGGCTTAAAATATGCGCAGAAATGATAAATTCGTCCTTTATATTGAACAACGATTTTGGATATCCCAACATACAAAAAGGTGTTAAAGTAAAAAACCGACTTAGAAGGAGTGATAAAAAAGGATATCTTTATATCCTTGATGAACCTACAATAGGTCTCCATTTTGCTGATATTAAGGCACTCATTAATATTTTACGAAGGCTTGTCGAAGGAGGAAATACAGTTATTCTAATTGAACATAATCTTGATGTAATAGCTGCCTCAGACTGGATTATAGATCTTGGTCCAGAAGGTGGCGATAAAGGTGGAGAGATTATATTTGAAGGCACACCCGAACAAATAATTCATGCTAAAAATTCTTATACAGGAATGTACTTGGCAAAGCAAATGAAGATTAATTCAAGAAAAATTTAAAGCACGCTTTCTCCTATTAAATCATATTCCTTGTGTTTTTTTATCCTTACTGGAATTATTCTCCCCATGGTTTTTTTATATCCAGTAATATAAACAATTCCATCCACTTCGGGAGCCTGTGAATATATTCTGCCTGTCCAGACACTACCATACTCATCTACTGGAAGTTCTATGATGCAAGGGAAAACCTTATTTATCAAACTTCTATTTTTTGACTTTACAATCTCTTTTTGGGCTGTCATTAAAATCCTTTTTCTCTTTCGGGATATAGCCTTTGGTATTATGGGTCTCAATGAGAATGCATTGGTATCCTCCTCATGTGAGTATTCAAATACTCCTACATGGTCAAATTTAACGGTTTTTACAAAGTCTAAAAGCTCTTCAAATTCTTCTTCACTTTCTGAAGGAAAACCTACGATAAGCGAGGTTCTTAAGGTGAGCGAGGGTATTTTCTCTCTTAACATTTCTATCTTTTCGATTAAAAGTTCTTTTGAATAATTTCTATTCATCAGTTTTAAAATTCGATTATTTACATGTTGAATAGGGATGTCGAGGTATTTAACAATTCTTGAATCTGTGCTAATAATATTAACAAGTTCAGATGATATTCTTGAGGGATGTAAATAAAGAAGTCTAAGCCAGAATTCTTTATCTATCGAGAGGATATTTTTTAAAAGCAGACCCAATGAAGGCTTACCATATAGATCCATCCCGTAAGCAGTAATATCTTGAGCGATAATGTTAATTTCATAATAACCTTCATCAACCGCTTTATTTATCTGTGATACTATCTCTTTAATAGGATAACTCTTTAAGTGTCCTCTTATTAAAGGTATTGCACAGTAAGAACAAAGATTATTACATCCCTCTGATATCTTGATATAAGTATAAGATGGGGGAGTGAAGAGGATTTTTTTTTGAAGATTGTTTTTACATTTTCTAAATGTATCTATGGGAATAAGTTGTTTTATCTCTCTTGCGATTTTATTTGGTGACATTATAGGCAAAAACAGATCTACTTCTGGTATAAGTTCGGGGAGTTCTTTTAAATAGCGTTGTGCAAAACAGCCATATACAATAACCTTTGCATCTTTGGGTTTTGCATCAAGTGTTCTAAAGATGGTATCAATGGATTCCTCTTTAGCATCCTTTATAAATCCACAGGTATTAATAAAAATAAAAGAGGCTTTATTTATATCCTCAGTCAGCAAATAACCTTCTTTTTGAAGTTCCTCGGTTATTTTCTGACTATCGACAAGATTTTTGGCACAACCTAAGTTTATAAGATAAAAAGTCATATTTTATTATAATATGAAGGACAAGATATGCTTATATATATAACAAAGAGATTGTTCCTTATGATTCCACTCATTTTCGGAATTACACTTATAACGTTTGTGGTGATTCACCTTGCTCCCGGTAGTCCTGTAGAAGTCCAGAACGAGATGTCACTTAAAGTATCTGCTCAAGCAAAGGAAAATCTTAAAAAACTTTATGGTCTTGATAAACCTTTGCATATTCAGTATTTGGACTGGATAAAAAGATTTATACATCTTGATTTCGGCAATTCATTTGTTGATGGAAGAAAGGTAATCGATAAGATTTTTGAACGTATACCTATTACTTTAACTATTAATATCCTTTCATTATTCTTAATTTTTATTACAGCTATCCCCATAGGAATATTATCTGCGACAAAACAGTATTCTTTATTTGATAAGCTCTCAACAATTTTTGTATTTATAGGTTTTTCCACCCCTACATTCTGGCTTGCACTTTTATTAATGATCTTCTTCGGTGTGTATATGGGAGTTTTACCCATATCAGGCATCCAAAGTATAGATGTCTCAAACATGGGACCCCTTGAAAGATTATTAGACTGGATAAAACATCTTGTTTTACCCGTTGGTGTCTCTGCTTTTGGTGGAATAGCAGGACTAAGCCGTTATAGTCGTTCGAGTATGCTCGAGGTAATCCGACAGGATTATATAAGAACTGCAAAGGCTAAAGGTTTACCGGAATCAAAGATTATTTTTAGACATGCATTTAGAAATGCACTTATGCCCATAGTTACTATTATCGGACTTTCTGTCCCCGGACTTATTGGTGGTGGAGTAATATTCGAGACTATCTTTGCCATCCCAGGAATGGGACAACTCTTTTATTCCTCCACAATGGCAAGAGATTATCCAACAATAATGGGGATACTTGTTATAGGTGCTGTACTGACATTGATAGGAAATTTAATAGCTGATATATTTTATGCGATCGTAGACCCAAGAATTAGAAAAAAATGAGACTTTTTAAAATAATTCTTAAAAGATTTTTAAAGAACAAGCTCTCAGCAATAGGAGCAATAAATGTGATGATATTGATAATGCTATCCTTATTGGCACCTTTAATATCACCTTATGATCCCACAGAAATAGATGTATATAATGTGCTTTCTCCTCCGACCAAGGAACATTTGCTCGGGACAGACGAACTCGGAAGAGATGTGCTTTCAAGGATAATATGGGGAAGCAGGGTTTCATTAAAAGTTGGTTTTGTTGCGGTAGGCATAGCTATGATGATCGGCATAATTATCGGTTCAATAGCAGGCTTTTATGGAGGTAAAATAGATTCTATTTTAATGCGTTTTGTTGATATGATGCTTGCTTTCCCTACATTTTTTCTTATCCTTGCAGTCATAGCTATTCTTGAACCAAGTATATTCACTATTATGGCTGTTATAGGTATTACGAGCTGGATGGATGTAGCAAGGCTTGTAAGGGCTGAATTTCTTACTTTAAAAGAGCGGGATTTTGTTGATGCAGCCAGAGCTATTGGTGTAAGTAATGCAAGACTTATATTCAGGCATATCCTTCCGAATGCCCTTTCTCCTGTGTTTGTTGCTGCTACCTTTGGTGTTGCAGGTGCTATACTTGTTGAATCGGGGCTTTCCTTCCTTGGACTCGGTGTTCAACCACCCGAGCCAAGTTGGGGTAACATTTTAACTTCTGGAAAAGATAATATTGAAGTTGCATGGTGGCTTTCACTTTATCCGGGATTAGCTATCTTAATAACGGTCTTGAGCTATAATCTTGTCGGTGAAGGCCTAAGGGATGCCCTTGACCCGAGACTCTGGGGATCAGAGAAGGAATGAGATTATCTAAAAAGATTGACGCTTGTAGTATTGCATTATCTCATCTCTTGTTATAATTGACTCGAGCTTGTATCCTAATGATTCTACCATTTCCTTCCCACCTTCTTGCCTATCAATAAGAGCAATAACCTTTACTATTTCAAGACCTTCTTCCTTAGCTCTGTTAATTGCTTCAATAGTTGATTTGCCAGTAGTAATAACATCATCAATAATTACAACCCTATCTCCTTTTTTAACATTCCCTTCTATTAATTGCATCGTGCCATGCCCCTTAGGTGCTTTGCGGACTATAAATGCCTCTATAGGTTTGGCTTTAAGATATGAAGTATAAGCAACTGCATAAGCTATTGGATCAGCACCAAGGGTAAGTCCTCCAATTCCTTTTACGTTTAGGTCTTTTATGATCTCGAATATAATGTTTCCTATTAGGTGCATACCCTCTGGATGTAGTGTAACTGCCTTACAGTCGAAGTAATATTTGCTCATGTTCCCTGATGCAAGCTTAAAAATAGGCTCCTCACTGTATTTAAAAGCCTTTTCAATTATGAGCTGAATCAATCGCTTTTTCATATCCATAAATATAAAACTCATCTATTTTACCTTAAAGATAGGATTGATAGATCTGACTAACATCAGAACAAATGACACGATACAAGCCTTCCTTTTGTCTTTATTAATTCAGGTACAATTTTATCGCATGATGCACCCCTCTTGGGACATCTGGGGTGGAAGGGACATCCAGGGGGGATCTCTATAGGACTGGGCACATCACCTTTTGGGACATATCTTTGTTTTTGATCTTTTTTAATCTTTGGTGCTGAAGAAAGAAGTTCGATTGTATAGGGATGCAGAGGATTATCAAATAGTTCATCCGTCTTTGAATATTCTACAATTTTACCCAAATACATAACAGCAACTTCGTCGCTAAAATATTGAACAACTCTCAAATCATGACTTATGAAAAGAAAAGAGAGATTATATTGTCTTTTTAATTCCTGTAGAAGATTTAATATCTGCGCTTGTATGGAGACATCCAGGGCTGAAAGAGGCTCGTCAGCTATTATTACCTCAGGTGATACAGCAAGTGCCCTTGCTATACATATCCTTTGCCTTTGTCCCCCGCTAAATTCGTGCGGATATCTATTTAGTATATCTTGCTGAAGACCAACATTGCTTAATAAACTTAAAACCTTATCCTTTAGCTCAGATTTTTTGACGATATTATGGATCTTGAGTGGCTCTGATATAGTGTCAAAAACGTTCATCCTTGGATTAAGCGAAGCAAATGGATCCTGGAAGATTATTTGAACAGACTTTCTAAAAGTTTTTAAGTCCTCTTTCTTTATATCAAAAATGTTTTTTCCTTTGAAAAAAATCTCACCTGAAGTTGGCTTAATCAATCTGAGTATGAGCCTTGCTATTGTAGATTTCCCACATCCGCTTTCACCAACTAAAGCAAAAACAGAACCCTCGGTTATTGAAAAAGTTACTCCATCTACAGCTTTAATCCATTCCTGCCTTCCAAAGGCACTTTTTTTAACAGGAAAATATTTTTTAATGTTAACTATATCAATAATTCCCATTTAATTTCTTTTGACATTATGCACCTTGTAAAATGACCTTTTGAAATTTCTATCAAAGGAGGTTCTATGTTCTTACAATCAGATATCATGTATCTGCATCTATTATAAAATTTACATCCTGAAGGCAAGTTATGCGGTTCTGGTACGGAGCCAGGGATTGGCTTTAAGGCAATACCTTTCCTCTTAGGTAATGATTCAAGTAAACCTATTGTATATGGATGTTTTGGATTTTCAAGTATCTCTGAAACTTTAGCCATCTCCATAATCCTTCCCGCATACATAATAGCTGTTAAATCAGCATTCTCAGCGATAACACCTATATCGTGAGTTATGAGTAGAATAGACATACTTTTTTGTTGTCTTAAATTTCTCAAAAGTTCGAGTATCTGTGCCTGTATAGTAACATCGAGGGCAGTTGTAGGTTCATCAGCAATGAGTAAAGAGGGATTGCACGCAATAGCCATTGCAATCATAACCCTCTGCCTCATTCCACCTGACATCTGGTGAGGATAATCTTTAATTCTAATTTCTGGAGAAGGTATTTTTACAGCCCTGAGTAGGTCTATTGCCTTTATCATTGCCTCTTTTTTTGATAAGTTCATATGGGTCATGAGAACTTCTGCAACCTGATAACCGATTTTAAGAACAGGATTTAATGAGGTCATTGGCTCCTGAAATATCATGGAAATCTCTTTTCCCCTTATTCTTCGCATCGATTCACTATCGAGACCTAAAAGGTTCTTCCCTTTAAATATTATCTCGCCTTCTGCAAAGGCATTGTGTGGAAGGATTCCCATAATGGATAAAGCTGTAAGGCTCTTTCCACATCCACTTTCCCCTACAAGACCAAAAACCTCAGCTTCTTTAATCTCAAAATTAATATTTGAAACAGCATTGACAGATTTCTTATCAGACTTGAAATAAATATTTAGGTCCCTTAATTTAAGGAGGGACACCGCAGATCACTTTTCCTCTTTTTTCAAAAGTCTCAAATATGCCTCTGCTTCCTTTAAGCCGGGATTATATCTTAGAGCCCTTTCCCACTCTTCAAAGGCTAAACCGATGAGCCCTTTCATATAGTAACTAAGTCCAAGATGAACCCATGCAGAGCCATAGTGAGGATTAATCTCTTTGGCTTTCGTAAAATGTACAATGGCATCTTCTACAAGTCCTTTATTCCTTAAAGCTATTCCGAGTTTAGTGTGGACATCGGGAAGACGCTGGTGCAGTCTTAAAGCCTTTCTATATTCCTCAATAGCTTCATCGTTCATTCCTAAGTCAAGATATAAGTTCCCAATCTTAAAATGTTCGTTGGCAAGCTTGCCTGCAATAAACGGGTCTAATGAAGCAGGTGCAGGATGAGCTATTTGAGCAGCACGAGAGAAGACCTCCTCAGCCAGTTGAAATTCTCCCATCTCGTTATAAGTAATTACAAGATTAAGTGATGCCTCTGTATAATTTGGATTTATTTTAAGTGCTCTCTTAAAATGCTCAACTGCATCTTTAAATTCTCCCTTTGTATGGGCTATTATGCCAAGTTTGTTGTGTACATCGGCATATTTAGGATTGATATTTATAACATCTTTTAATAAAGGCTCGGCTTCTGAATACCGACCATCTTCAAAGAGTTGTATCCCACGTTCGTAAAGTTCACTTATCTGCTTGTCCATTGAATAAAAAGTATAGGTAGTAAGGAAAATATTTGTCAAGCGTTCGAATTGTTATGAAAGTAGTAAAACGTTAGGGTGGGTATGTCCCTTGTCTTGACCTTTAGTAGTATTACCTGCTATAAATTAAGTACTTACTATATGAAAAATACAAAGGAAAAAATCTTAGAAACAACCTTTCAGCTAATTTCGCAAAAGGGTTATCTTGGTACAACGACGCGCGAAATTGCGCACAAAGCAGGGGTCACCGAGCTTACTCTTTTCAGACACTTTGGCTCGAAAGAAAGACTTTTTGAAGAAGTCTTAAATAGATACTCTTTTCTTCCAAAACTTAAAGAACTTCTGCCGTTACTTAGAGAGTCACCTTATAAAAAATCTCTCCAGATTTTAGGAGAAAGATTTATTGAAACACTGAAAAACAAAAAATCTCTGATAAAGATTATTTTTTCAGAAATAAATCTTTATCCAGATAAAATCAAGGGCGTTTATAGTAATTTTTTGGATGAAATCATAAAGACCCTTGCAGAATATTTCAGTTGTTTACAAAAAAAAGATACAATTCAGCGATTCCCGCCTGATGTGTTAGCAAGGGCTTTCCTCGGGATGTTCTTTTCATATTTCTTATCAGAGGAGATCATATTGGGACGAACTATCGAAAAGACAGAATTCAAGAAACTATCGGAAGTATTTATCTGCCTATTTATTAAAGGTACCCTAAAAGATAAATCTTGTAAGAGGTAATAATATGGGAAAATTTATCAAGATCAAAGGCTTTTTTATTATAGGACTTCTTCTCATAGGTATGATATTTACAGGGTGTAAGAAAAAGCAATCAAGTGAAATGGGCAAGGCATTTTCTCCTGAAGTAGCCGTGATAACCGTGAAGACGGAAAAGATAACCCTCGTTTCTGAACTACCCTGTCGTACGACCGCATATCGTATCGCTGAAATTCGTCCTCAGGTAAGCGGTATTATACAAAAACGCCTATTTACAGAAGGCTCAGATGTTAAGTCCGGAGACGTACTCTATCAGATTGATCCAGCTCCTTTTAGAGCTGCCTTAGACAATGCAAATGCTGCTTTAGCAAGGGCAGAGGCGAATTTTTACTCTGTTAAATCAAGATATGAAAGATATGAAGAACTGATTAAGGTAAATGCTATCAGTAAACAGGAATATGATGATGTAAAGGCTCAATACGAACAATCAAAGGCAGAAATTGAGTATTGGAAAGCCCAAGTTAGAACAGCTCAGATTAATTTGGAATACACAAAGATTACAGCACCAATCTCAGGAAGAATAGGAAAAACAAATGTAACAGAAGGTGCACTTGTTACAGCTTATCAGCCATTGGAACTTACAAGAATTCAACAGTTAGACCCTATATATGTTGATATTCCCCAGTCAACGAAAGAATTAAGAGAGCTTGAAGGCCGCCTTGAAGAAGGAAGGCTGAAATATGCTGGTAAGGAGCAAAATAAAATAAAGCTTGTTCTTGAAGATGGAACGGTCTATCCATTAAAAGGAACACTACAGTTCAAAGATATAAGTGTAGATCCAACTACGGGTTCTGTAATTTTAAGGGCAATTTTTCCTAATCCGAAAGGCGTCCTTTTACCAGGTATGTTTGTTAGAGCAAGAATTATAGAAGGAGTAAATGAAAGGGCTATTCTTATTCCTCAACAGGCTGTTTTAAGAGATCATAAGGGTAACCCCTTTGTTTATATTGTAGATAAAGAGAGTAAAGCTCAGATAAGACCGATTATTGTTGATAGAGAAATAAAAGACAACTGGCTGGTAACAGAAGGGCTAAACGAGGGAGATAAAGTAGTAGTTGAAGGAATTAAAAGAATAATGATGCCAGGTATCCCTGTTCGAGTAGTTACATATACGGAGAAAAATAAATAATGCTTTCAAGATTTTTTATTGAACGTCCTGTTTTCGCTTGGATAATTGCTATAGGAATAACAGTTTCTGGATTACTTTCTCTTTATCATCTTCCCATAACACAATATCCTTCTATTGCACCTCCCACAATTTATGTCCAGACATTTTATCCCGGGGCTTCTGCTGAAACAGGCGAAAACAGCGTAACTCAGATAATAGAAGATAAGATGACAGGTCTCGAGGGACTGCTTTACTTATCCTCACGGAGTGATTCAGCAGGAATGTGTCGTATTGAGCTTACCTTTGAGCCAGGAACAGATCCAGATATTGCATGGGCAAAGGTTCAGAATAGGCTTCAACTTGCAATGCCAAGTCTTCCAGAAGCTGTCCAGAAAACCGGAATTAAAGTAGGTAAGGCAACAAGAAATTATCTTATGATTGTATCTATTATTTCTGAAGATGGTAGATTTGATGCATATGATTTAAGAGACTATATGCAATCAAATATTGAACCTGTTCTAGCTCGTGTTGAGGGAGTTGGTGAAGTTGAAGCCTTTGGTTCACCATATGCAATGAGGGTGTGGGTTGAGCCACCTGAACTCGTAAGTTATAACTTAACACTTGAAGATGTAATATCAGCATTAAGAGCGTATAATGTAGAGGTCTCAGGAGGACAGATTGGAGGCGCTCCTCATGAACCCGGCCAAAAGATAAATATTCCAATAATAGTTCAAAGCACACTTAAGACTCCAGAAGAGTTTGCTTCTATTCCTATAAGAGTAAATACTGATGGTTCTACAGTAAAAATAAAGGATATAGGAAAAGTTGAGGTTGGAACAGACTTTTACGATGTGAATGCTTATTACAATGGGAAACCAGTGGCAGGTATGGCAATAAGACCGCTACCTGGAGCTAATGCCCTTGAGGTTGCAAAGAAAATTAAAGAAAGAATGGACGAATTAAGCAGACACTTTCCTTTAGGAGTAAAAGTTGTTTATCCCTATGATACAACTCCATTTATAAAAACAGCTATAAATGCAGTTTTAGAAAAATTAATTATCGCGGTAATCCTCGTCTTTCTTGTCATGTGGCTTTTCTTAGGGAGCCTTAGGGCTTCTTTCGTTCCTACTATTACTATTCCCGTTGTCGTTCTTGGTACATTTACGATTCTTGGCATATCAGGCTATTCAATCAATATGCTTACAATGTTTGCAATGATCCTCGCTATAGGTTTTTTAGTCGATGATGCTATTGTTGTTGTTGAAAATACTGAAAGAATAATAAGAGAAGAAGGACTTCCTATAAAAGAGGCTGTTATAAAATCAATGTCTCAAATTACAACTGCTCTTATAGGTATTGGCCTTGTTGTCTCTGCTGTTTTTGCTCCAATGATGTTCTTTAAAGGTTCAACCGGAATTTTTTATAGACAGTTTGCTGTAACAATTATTTCTTCTATGCTTCTTTCTGTTTTTATTGCATTAACCCTCGCTCCTGTTCTATGCATTGGTTTCCTTAAAACTCATGGAGAACTTAAAAAATATAAATTCCCGTTTAGCTTATTCCGTTTGATTTATGAAAACTTTTTCAGTGTATTTCTTAAAACAAGAGATCTTTATATAAATATAGTCGATGGTTCTTTTAAAAAAGTTTTCTTTTATATATTAGCCTATGTTGTAATAGTGTTAATATTAGGCTTTACTTTCTTAAAATTACCAAAAGCCTATCTTCCAGATGAAGACCAGGGAATGCTCCTTGCTCAAGTTTCTTTACCATCGGGCTCTACAGTTGAGCAAACAAGAGAGGTTTTAAGAGAAATACAAAACTACTTTCTTGAGCATGAAAAAGAAGCAGTAGGGTCTGTTTTGACTGTCGAGGGGGTAAGTTTTGCGGGAAGAGCCCAATCAGAGGGCATGGCGTTTATAAAATTGAAAGAATGGCATTTAAGAGATAAAGCATCACTTAGGGTTAAATCAATTCAAGAAAGAGCAATGCGGTTTTTCTCTCAAAATAGAAAAGCAATGATATTTGTTTTTCCTCCTCCATCTATTATGGAGTTTGCAAATATAGCAGGTTTTGATTTGCAACTTATTGATATGGGAGGAATTGGTCGTGATGTTCTTATGGAGGCAAGAAATCAGCTTCTTTATATGGCGAATCAAGATCCAAGAGTTAAGTATGTTAGACCCACAGGGCTTGATTATGCTCCTCAGTACAAGATTGATGTAGATTGGGAGAAAGCAGGTGCGCTTGGGATTCCTATTACATCGATTCATAATACAATCTCTACAGTTTTTGGAGGTGTATATGTAAGTGACTTTATTAAAGGAGGTAGAATAAAAAGGGTATATGTTCAAGCATATGCCCCTTACAGAATGCTTCCGGATCAGATTAACAATCTCTACGTTAGAAATATGGAAGGGAAGATGGTTCCTTTTTCATCTTTTGTTACAGGAAGATGGATATATGGTCCTATGCTTCTTGAAAGATATAATTCTTTTCCATCTTTAAATATAGTAGGCGAACCAGCGAAAGGGAAAAGCTCTGGTGAAGCAATGAATGCATTAGAAGAGATCGCATCAAAACTTCCAAGGGGAATAGGTTATGAATGGACGGGAATCTCATATCAAGAAAGGTTAGCGTCGGGACAAGCACCGATTTTATATGCTTTCTCTGTATTTGTCATATTCCTTTGTCTTGCAGCACTTTATGAAAGCTGTATTATTCCTATTACGAACATGCTTATTCTGCCTCTTGGTATGATTGGTGCGGTATTAGCAACGTGGTTTGCGGGACTTCACAATGATATTTACTTCCAAATAGCATTAATTGTAACAATGGCTCTTACATCAAAGAATGTAATTCTTTTTATTCAGTTTGCAAGAGATAGAATAAAAGCAAATGAAGATTTTTATAAAGCAACATTAGAAGCAGCACGAATTAGATATAGACCAATTATTATGACATCTATGACACTCTTTCTTGCGATCTTACCTCTTGTGATAACAAAAGGAGCAGGTTCTGGAGCGATGAATTCTATTGGGACAGGAGTTGAAGGTGGTACAATAGCTGGAACATTTATTGCGATTCTTTTTGGTCCCGTATTTTTTGTCCTCATTTTAAAAATCTTTAAGTTTGGGACAGTAAAATGAAAAATTTGATATTCATTTTATTAATAATTCTATTAGCAGGATGTAGCTTTATCCCTGAATATAAAAGACCCGAACCACCTATTCCAAAGGAATGGCCAAAAGGTGAAGCTTATAAAGATTTAGTAGAAGATAAATCACTGCAAGTAAATGGGCGTCAATGGAAGGATTTTCTACCTGATAAGAAACTCCAATACCTTATCGAGAAAGCATTTATAAACAATAAAGACCTAAAACTCGCTGCATTGAATGTGGAAAGAGCGAGGGCATATTATGGGATTCAGCGAGCACTGTTGTTTCCAGCTATAGATGCCATTGGTACAGGACAAAGACAAAGGGTTCCCGCAGATTTGTCACGGGAAGGAAAAGCAGAAATTACAGAGCAATATAGTGTAAGCCTTGGTATTACTTCCTGGGAGATAGATTTTTTTGGAAGGCTTCGTAGTTTAAAAGAAATGGCATTAGAAGAGTATCTTGCAACGGAGGCATCATATAAAAGTGCAAGGCTTTCATTAATTTCAGCAGTTACTACAGCTTATTTAACTTATGTTACAGATAAGGAAAATCTTAAACTTGCAAGTGATACCCTCCAAACCCAGCAACATATGTATGATTTAATAAAAAGAAGCTATGAACTTGGACTCGTTTCAGAGATTGATTTACATAGAGTAAGAACTCAGGTAGAAACAGCTAAAGAGGCTATTGCGAGATATACTCAAGTTCTTGCTCAAGACAAAAATACAATTGATCTTCTTATTGGCGAGGCTGTTTCAGAAGAATTTTTACCGAATGGATTTAATGATATTATTTGGCCAGAAGATATATCTGTAGGACTTTCGTCTGAAATACTTTTTAATCGTCCTGATATAATAGCAGCGGAGCATACTTTAAAGATATATAATGCCCAGATAGGTGCTGCAAGGGCTGCTTTCTTTCCTCGAATATCCCTTACAACATTATTTGGGACAGCTTCCCGAGAACTGGCAGACCTTTTTGGAGGAGGAAGTAGAACATGGACATTTCAGCCTCAAGCTATTATGCCGATATTTGATGCACGAGTTTGGGCTGCCCACGAAGCTGCAAAAATTGAAAGAGAGCTCTCTCTCGTGAACTATCAAAAAACTATCCAGACAGCTTTTAAAGAAGTCGCAGATGCGCTTGCAGTAAAAGGGACAATTGATGAACAAGTAAAGGCTTTTGAAAATACAGTAATTTCCCTTGAACAAACCTATAAACTTTCAAAAATAAGATATGAAAAAGGTATAGATAGTTATTTGAGTGTTCTTGATGCACAGCGGTCATTGTTTCAAGCCCAGCAACAGTTAAATAGCCTTAGGCTTTCAAAATATTTAAATCTTGTATCTTTTTATAAGGTGATTGGTGGAGGAGCAGAAGAGTAGACTTTAGTATAGAAGCTTGATTTTTTATTTGGTTTAATAATTTTTTATGATAAATAAAAAGTTATGTATTTTGTGGATTACCCTCTTGTTCGCAATCGCCTTAACCACATCAAAAGTATTGGCTGAAAACAAAGACAGTTATTTCGAGATTGGTGTTGGGGTGGGGACAAATCTTCTTCAGAGTCTTGATACACAACAGGTTTTGATCATATCAGCTATGAACT
>CAYOJI010000024.1:0-450 GCA_964404225.1 uncultured Nitrospiraceae bacterium | reverse complement strand
ACGGAAAAAGAGAAACTATGGTTTCGTATCGAGGGTGACACCGAAATAATCAAGGCTGATAATAAAATAACCTTTGTTGTCGGAGTAGCTCCGATAGTGAGAAAGCTTCTTCCCGAAGTTAAAAATGATTTAATACCTTTTTTTGAAGCAGGTACAGGTTTAAATTTGATAACTCATGATGGGATAAAAGATCGAAAATTTGGTGGTTGTTTTATTTTCAGCATTATGGTAGGTTCTGGAATAGAATTCAAATCAGAAAACTATCCCATAAAAATTTCCTATCGGTATAGACATCTCTCTAACGGGGGGATTTATTCGCCGAATGAGGGCATTGATTCACATTATTTGATCTTCTCCGTAGGTTTTTAGTTTATTGGTTATTAATAGGTCATCAAATATATAGGAATTCGAAAATCATTAATAATATTATAATAAAAGAACGACAAATTT
>CAYOJI010000023.1:6082-25058 GCA_964404225.1 uncultured Nitrospiraceae bacterium | reverse complement strand
CGATGCCAGACCATACTTTCAACACCGAATTCTGCAAACTCAATAATATCAATCTTTTCTTGTCGCAAAAGTCTTTCAATGCAATCAGCAACTCTTTTTCTGTAAGCAATGAAATTTTTTCTGAATTTCCAAAAATACATCACTTTATTCTTGTAATCCAATTGATTATCGGGCAGTTTTATCACCCTCACACCATTAATAATTTCATCTCCTGACATGCACGTATTATAAGATGAACATATTACAGTGCATTGATGACCAAGTTGTACAATTCTTCTAGCAATATCCCAAACGTATGAACCTATCCCACCTGTGTTTTTGTAAATTCCTAATTCTCTTGATACAAATACTATATGCAAAGACTCGCTCCTAATCAACGAATGGATGCATTTGCCGTACGTGTCTTGAATTCGTTCATCAATATAAATAAACCTCTCCACCTCAAAAGGCAGTTTGTTAAGTTGGACAATAGCATCCCTACAACTGCACCATACAGACCCCAGTGATACACCAGGAATACACCGATTGAAACGGTCACAATCAAGCCTGCTGCAAGACTTTTAAAAGAAATATCAGCTTTCTCTAAAGCATCAAGCGCGGAATTTAAAGGCCCTGTTACGGCAGAGACTAAACTGCTCAATATTACTATTACCAAAACAGCGCTATAACCGGCATATTTAGGTGAATAGATGAGTACAAGAAGAAAATTACCAAGGAGTGCCCCGCAAATTATCCAACCCGCGAATATTAATGAAAGTATAATAACTGATTTCTTCATGATATTTATTACTTTTAATGGTGTCCCTGCACTTATGGAATGGGCCATTTTAGGAAATATATAAGAATTTATTCCCTGAAGAAGGGGTCCGCATATGTTCGCCAATGATAACGTAACCCCTAAAACTGCTACAGAGCTTTTGTCTGCAAAAAACGCTAATAACCACGGATATGATTGCGACGATAGTGTAGATATTATTGTGCTACCTAAAATCCATTTGCCAAGTTTCAGGTTATTTCTAAAATGGTCTATAATTTGTGCTGTTTTTACTCTTATTTGTGAATTTTTAAGAAAGAAATATAAAGAAGGAATAATAGAACAGCCACCTATAATTAAGAAAGCATTGTGTATTGTTAGGAGACCTTCCATATAAAGCGTCGCTAATAGCACCAACTGAATAATATTTACAGACACACCCATTATCACGCTCTGACGAACTGCCAATCTTGCCAAAAGATATGACCTGACAAAATCTCTGAGCAATACACCAGTTGCCGTAAGTGCAAAGGCTATAAGGATAAAGATTGCATTATTGGTTGAACTTTCTCTTAGAAAAAAATATTTTGAAAATACTAGACTGAAAACGATTGCTATTATTAACAATATTATTTGATGAATAAAAATGCTTCCTAAATAAGTATTAAATTCCTCCTCTCTATGCTTCTGGCTATAAACCGTATAAGGTACTGTTATCACCGCCCTTTGAACACCCATAATACTTATAATCAATGAAAGAGCAAGGACATAAACGCCATAGTCTTCTTTTGGCAAACTTCGGGCTAACAACACTCCTGTTAGAAAATTTGTCAGGCTGTAAAGTCCCTGGTCGAAGATAACTCCAGCTCCTTGCTGAAGGCTTTGTTTAGATATGGAGAAAAAAGGGGACAGGCTACTTTTTCTCACTTCTCAGCACCACTACCGTTCTATGTTCTGTTCAACGTTCTATGTTAAACGACTGTTCTATGTTCAAACACACCTGTCACTTCGTGCTACCCTTTTTTTAGAGGGGAATGTTGGGAAGATGTAAGAAAGTAAAGCATTTATTGGGTTATAGCGTTTGTTAATAACCGTTAGCAAGTTAAGCGAAAAAGGGCAAAGAGATAAGAGCTAAGGTAGTTTCACCTTGTCTTTGTTTATAAATTCTAAGTAACCCCCACCAAGTTGAACTGCTAACCATCCCTTCTTGGTTGCAGATTTTACAACCTCATCTGTAAAATTAAAGGATGCTATCACTGGCACTTCTTTAAGACCTTTGTATTCACTGAAATACTTAAAAAAATCTCCCTTAAGTTCTCCAAATTCCTCTAAATATCCTTTCCTGTAAGTAGATTTTACATCTATCAAAAATACATAATTACCTGCCACAGCAATTACATCATACTCCCTTTCTTTGCCATTTATTCTTTTCCTTCTTCTTACCGAGACTTCTGTTACATCAAGCCCAAAGGCTTTTTTTATAGCATAGGGAATGCCTGGAACTACTATGTCTTCAGCTATGGTGCCAAGTTTTCTTGCAAGCTCTCCCATTCTTTTGTTCATCTCATCTTTAAAATCTTTCATCTCGTCTTTAAAATCTTTCATCTCATCTTTGAATGCTCTTAGTTCTGCCTCGGTGCGCATCTGGGAGTTGTAAAGTTTATTGAACTCGATACCAACGCTCTCTTTGAATTTCTGTAACTCCTCCTCTGTCTTCCTTTGGGCATCACCAACTACCCTTATAAACTCCTCTATTGCTTCTTCAAGTCTTGATACCCTCTCTTTTATCTCTGCCATAAATACCTCTCTGAAATATTAATTAGTTTATTATATCAAATCTTTCTTTTATTCGTAGCCTCCATTTTAAACCTTATTTTTTTATATCACTCATAATTCCTTCTTCAATACTATCTTAGTCTTTCATCACCTTGGAAAGCCTGCAAGCGAAAAAGCTAACAATTGAAAAAGCGAGCAAGCGAGAAGGCTGATGTCTCAGGTTTCGTTGTGTAATGGTTTAGCCTCTTCGATAAGCATTACAGGAACGCCGTTATTTACAGGGTAGATGAGTTTACACTTTTCACAAATGATACCTGACTTTGTAGCAGAATATCTGACATCGCCTTTACATTTGGGACATGCAAGTATCTCAAGAAGTTTTTTATCTATAGACATTTTTAAATTATCCCATCGAATATCTTATTTAATCTTACTGTTCATCCAGTCTATATGATCTATATACCATTTAACAGTCTTCTCGATACCATCAGAAAAGTCTGTCTTACTCTTCCACCCGATTTCTTTGATTATTTTTTCTGAATTCAATGAGTATCTGAAATCATGTCCGGGTCTGTCTTTGACAAATTCTATTAGATCCTCAGATCTGTTTAATAGATTTAATACGAGTTTCACGACTTCTATATTCCGTCTTTCATTACCACTACCAACATTGTATATTTCCCCTATCTTACCTTTTTCCATTATTTCAAATACTGCATCTACACAATCAGATACGTATAGCCACTCTCTAATATTTAAACCTCTACCGTAAACAGGAACTTTCTCATTGCGTAGTGCCTTTAATATTATTACAGGAATAAGCTTTTCAGGATATTGCCAAGGACCATAATTATTTGAGGGTCTGACGGTGATCACAGGTAGACCATAAGTTCTGTGATATGCCCTGCCAAGCATGTCTGCTGACGCCTTGCTGACTGAATATGGAGAATTAGGGTTTAAAGGTGATGTTTCATAAAATTGCCCATCTTCTGATAATTCACCATAAACTTCATCGGTAGATATGTTTAAAAATCTTTCAACTTCATATTTTTTTGAAATATCAAGTATTACCTGTGTGCCTTTAACATTGGTTTCAAAAAAAGGTGATGCATCTTCTATGCTTCTATCAACATGGCTTTCCGCAGCCCAATGAATCACAACATCAGGTTTTTCTTTTTTGAAAACCTTATCGATAGATGCATAATCTTTAATATCAAGTTTGTAGAATCTTATGTTGTCCTTAACCTCTTTTATCCTCTCAAGGTCACCGGCATAACTCAATTTATCTACAACGACTATTTCATAACCCCTTTGCACACCCTGCCTTACGAATTCGCTTCCGATAAAACCTGCACCACCTGTTACTAAAAGTTTTTTCATTAAATTTCCTTTTCTAAACCATATCATCAATAGAAATTTGGCAGATGTAGTATTTGAGCGGTTTTAAATTCTTTCGAAGAAAGAATTTTCCTCGGAGGCTCGATTATATCGAGCCGAGAATGAACGAAAATACTGCATCTGCCAATTACTCATGAATTTATGAATAAAGCCTAAAAGATAGTGTCTTTCATAAATTCTATATACCTATCAACTCCTACCTTCCAATGAGGAATCTCAATGTTAAGCTCTTTTGATATATTAGCATTCGACATAGCGGAAAAATATGGCCTTTTTGCTGGAGAAGGGAAATAATCAGAACTTACTGGTAATATAAGATTGTTAAGGCCTACACGTTCTAAAAAATATCTTGCCACTTCATATCTCGAAGCATATCCACTGTTTGTAAGGTGATAAAGTCCACAGAGCCCTTTATTTATTGCGAACATTGTAATGCTTGCGATATCCTCTGTATAAGTAGGCACTGATATTTGGTCATAAACGATCTTCAAGACCTTTTTGCTCTTTGCCCATTCCATAAGTTTGTATAAGAAGTTCTGCTTACCCTTACCAAAAACCCAGCTTACCCTAAATATTAAAAAATTGTCAGTTTCTTCTTTTAAGAATTCCTCCCCAAGCAATTTACTTTTTCCATAATTATTAATAGGGTTTGGCTTATCATCCTCTGTGTAAAAATCCTCTTTTGTCCCATCAAAAACATAGTCTGAGCTGAAATGAATTATATGGATATTCTTTTTTTTAGAGGCAAAGGCTAAATTTCTAACACCTTGTGCATTAATATTATAGGCAGTATCAAAATCCTCTTCGGCCTTATCAACAAAATTATAAGCAGCGCAGTTCAAGATGATTTGTGGGTTGAATTTAGATATTGTCTCTTTTACCTTAGTGAGGTCTGTTATATCGAGGTCTTCTTTGCTAAGCGCCAAGATTTCATGACCAAATTCTTTTAAAATTCTTTGAAACTCTATTCCGAGTTGTCCATTAGCACCTGTAATAAGAAACCTCATCTTAATAGCCTTCACGCCATAAACTGTTTTTAATACTCAAAATTATTATCCGCATCTCTCAAACGGGGATGATGAAGGTCTTTGTCCGAAAGAATAGGGCTTTTTGTTGGCCAGTCTATGCCAATATCAGGATCATCCCATATAATCCCCTTGTCATCCTCGGGTGAATATTCCTTTGTACATTTATATAAAACATCTGCAGATTTACTCAAAACTAAAAATCCGTGTGCAAATGCAGGAGGAATATACAACATAAGGTTATTTTTATCAGAGAGTTCAACACCTACCCATTTGCCGAAGGTAGGAGAACCTTTTCTTATATCAACAGCCACATCAAAGATTCTTCCTTTTATACATTGTACCAATTTGCCCTGAGCATTAGGATTTTTTTGATAATGAAGACCTCTTAGGACTCCCTTCGTAGATCTTGAATAATTATCCTGAACAAAATATTCCTTTATTCCAATCTTTGAAAAATCAGAATGTTTATAGGTTTCCTTAAAAAAACCCCTGAAGTCTTCGAAGACTTCAGCTTCTATGAGGATAATCTCAGGGATTTCGAGCCTTCTAAAATGGAATGGCATAATTTTTATTTTAACCTCAAAAGATATTTACCATATTCATTATTGTTTAGTTTTTCAGCAAGTTTACGTAGTTGTTCTTTGTCTATATAACCAAGATTATATGCTATTTCTTCTATACATGCTATCTTTAGCCCTTGTCTTTTTTCTATTGTTGCAATAAATTCGCTTGCCTCTAAGAGGCTCTCGTGAGTACCTGTATCAAGCCACGCATAACCCCTTCCCATTAATTCAACCCTGAGTTTGTTTCTTAGAAGGTATTCTTTATTTACATCCGTGATCTCGAGTTCTCCTCTGCGAGAAGGTCTTAAATTTTTGGATATGTTTATTACTTCGTTATCATAAAAATAAAGACCTGTAACAGCATATTTCGATTTTGGAGACTTAGGCTTTTCTTCTAAAGATAATACCTTCCCACTATTGTCAAATTCAACAACACCGTATCTCTCCGGATCTCTTACATAATAGCCAAAGATGGTAGCACCACCATTCTTTATAACATCTTCTGCTGCTTTTTTAAGTAAATTAGTAAGACCATGACCATAAAAAATATTATCTCCAAGTACGAGACAGACACACTCACTCCCGATAAACTTTTCTCCAATAATGAATGCCTCTGCAATACCACCTGGACGTGGTTGTTCTTTATAAGAAAAATTGAGTCCCAAATGTGAGCCGTCTCCAAATATATTTATAAATCGAGGCAAGTCTTGAGGAGTAGAAATTATGAGTATATCCCTTATTCCTGCAAGCATAAGGACAGAAAGGGGATAATAAATCATGGGTTTGTCGTATATTGGCAAAAGTTGTTTACAAACACCAATTGTAACAGGATAAAGCCTTGTTCCCGAACCACCTGCTAAAATAATGCCTTTCATATTTCGATATTTTAATTTATTTGTGCATTATGAATAAAGTGGCTCGGACCTCGCTATTCATAATTAATTGGCAGATGTAGAATTTGAGCGGTTTTAAATTCTTTCGAAGAAGGAATTTTCCTCGGAGGCTCGATTATATCGAGCCGAGAATGAGCGAAAATACCGCATCTGCCAAAATTTTAGTTCCCTTAGCTCTTGACTCATCGCTTTTCGCTCTTAGCTCTTCGCTAACAAAAAGACAGGCTACCGCCATTCATGTCCTTTTAAAGGGCATGTTATTTTTATCTTAATCTTTATAAAATCATGCACTAAGTCTTGTTTTCTTCTTAGCGCAGTCTCCTAAGCTAAACTTTTTATGTTCTTCTTCATATATATTCGTCCTAATCCTTGCATTAGCAAACGCCATACCAAGAATAGCTGAAAACATCAGTGCATTGGAAGTAATGCGCAAATTAAAATCGAAGACGCTGTGTACTGCTATAGAAACTATAGAAGAAATCATTGAGATTTTGATTATACCGTTTCTGCCTTCATAGCTTCCTTTAAACGAGAAACTAAAAAAAAGAAAGACAAAGAGTATAAGGAGGATCGAGCCGATAATACCTGCCTCGAGTAAAAATTCCAGATAGTCGTTATGTGCATGATCACATATAGAAGTTGTAGCCTCTGATGAATACAATGGAAAAACATTTATGAATGTTCCAAAACCACTTCCTGTTATATAAAAATCTTTAACGGCCTTCAAGGTCTCTGCCCACATTCTGAATCTATCTTCAGATGTCAGATCTGTCTTATAGAATCTGTCAATAATAGGGTCTATACCCAGATAGAGTAGATATAGCAGCACAATAAAAACAAAAACACCAAGTGCCCATATCTTTTTCGCCTTGAATTTTTTCCACGAAAGAAATATCGCAAAAATTGTCAAACTGCAGAAGAAACTGATTATGCCTCCCCTTGAAAGTGAAAGAAATAATGAAACAGCCATAACCACGCCAAAGAAACCAAAGAGCAAGCCTAATTCCTTTTTACTCCTTGTAAATGCAAGGCCAAGACTTAAGGGTATCATCATACCAATAAGACCTGCATAATGATTTCTATTTACAAAAGGGCCAAAGGGTGTACCACCATAAGGTAACTCCCTGAACCAATATATCTTTCCTGTCCATGTTGCCTTCTGAATAATTGCAAAAATTGCCAATATGAATCCAAAAAATGTCAATGATTTAAGTAATAACTCAAGTCTAATGTGATCTTTTAGGTTATAAGAAATAAAAATAAAAAAAAGAGCATAAGTAAGAAGCCTAATAAATTCTATCCTTGTTTTATATGCATAAAGACTGATATACATAGTGGGGTCTTTTTCGACTGAAAAGAAGGAATAAAGTTCATATGTTTTGGAAGATAAATACTTGATAACAAGAGAAGGTAGGGGTATTGATTGGATAAATATATAAGCTAAAAAAATAAATAAAGCTATAAAGATAATCTTTTCATGTCTACTAAGAAGATCCCTATTTTGAGAAATATCCCCCGATATACTTTCTGCAATTAACCATCCGATAAAAAGAGTCAGTACGGAAGCCTCTACTATCGTTATTGACCATATCTCTACCGCCCCGAAACTTAATATAGAAAAATAAAGGATAAGAGATGTAATTGATACTATTTTTTTGTCAGGCTTATTGCATCTATCCATGCATTACCAACTATCTTATTGTCAAGTTTATAAGACTTCTCCCTCCTTACTTTTACTGATATTGCATTACATCCATCGGGTACTTTAAAGTCGAAACCGACCTCCTTCCAAAAATTTGTTCCTGTTATTACCTCTGACTTTTCTGACAGACCTTGACAATTATGACCTTCTGCTAAAAGAAAAACTCCATTAGTTGTAGTAAGAGACTCGGTCTTAATATACCCTCTAAGTGAATAAGTGCAACCGGGGTCGACCCTAACTACCTGGCAAGCTATTGTGATGTCAGGATTATGATTACCATCAAAAACTACTCCTAATGAACGATTGCCAAACAGATGAATATCTTCGTCTATAAAAACATCAACCCCCTCTGTTTCGTTTACCTTCCAGTCAAATCCTCCATTTAAAACCTCGTGCTCGAAACTACCATTCCATAAATAAGATATCTCCTTTATCTCTTCTTTAGCAAATTTCTCTGAAATATAATCTTGCCATAAATCACTCGCATCCTCATAATTTTTTTTTGAGATTAAATAATCAGTATATCTCAGAACAACTTCATCCTCAATTTTAAATGTCTTCAGTATTTCCCATAATTCTTTTGTTTCATTCATTCTGTCTGTAGTTATAAGATAAAGAAGATACTCCTTATAATAATGATAGGATTGAGGTATAAGTTTTTTTAAGAGATACTTTGAATCAATGGGTATCTGCCATAATAACTCATATATTTCTTTCTGCTGTTCGGGTTTGATTAGAAGAAAATTTTTAAAACTTTTAATAGCCTTTTCTTTTTCTCCATTCATAAGATAGAATATGCCCGCCTCCCAACTTACTGCAGGATTTTTGGGTATAAGGGTCACTGCCCTTTCTATGGCATAGCCTGCCTCCCTTGTCCTGCCTGCTATCTGGTAAGCCTTTGCAAGATCAAGCCAACATCCACCTTGAAGGGGACTGAGTCTTAAAGATTCATTATAATAGTCAATAGCTTTTACAAGATTACGATGCTCATTATCGTAAAAATAGAATCTCGCCATTAGATAATGATATGTCGAGTTCGACTTGTCATAGGAAATCGCTGTAAGAAGATTTTTTTCGTTTATTTTGTTGATATATAACTCGGCAAGAAAAGTTTTTGAAATATAAAAAATTAAGGTAATGTATATAGGGAAAATAATTGCGAATATAAATATCTTCTGCTCATTTATCTTCATTAGTATAATAGTGTTTATAATAATTATAGTAATAACTGTATCTCATAGATGATCGGTCTATTGCGTTAAGGACAACGCCAAGTATCTTTGCATTAACTCCATGAAGTAATCTCCTGGCTTCTCTAATAGCCTCTTTCTGTGTTTTTCCTGATCTTGCAACAATAATAACACCATCTACCTGCGTGCTTGCTATTAAGGAGTCAGATATACCTATAACGGGAGGGGTATCAATTATTATAAAGTTATACAATGAGTAAAGTGCATACAGAAGGTCTGTAAATCTATATGAACTCAAAAGCTCAGCAGGATTTGGAGGAATAGGTCCAGATGTAATAACATCGAGATTTTCGATATTTGATGCCTTTATTATACCATCATCTATTTCTGCATTTCCTGAGAGGAAGTTTGAGAGTCCGACCTTATTGTCAAGGGATAAGACATTATGAATTCTGGGTCTACGCATATCAGCGTCTACAATTATAACTTTAACATCTGATTTTGTTAGGCTAATAGATATATTTATTGCGGTAGTAGTCTTTCCTTCTTCCCTTGTTGGACTAGTTACCATTATCATTCGGGGCGGCTTGCCACCTGAAGAAAGCAGTAAAAATGTTCTTATAGATCTATATGCTTCCGCAATTTGACTGCTTGAATCTGTATGAGAAACATGTTCAACGAGTAAATTATTCTTACTACCAAAATGATATGGCACCCAACCAAGGGGCGGTAAAGACATCCTTTTTTCAAGGTCTTCGGGCGTCTTTATCGTGTTATCAAGATATTCTATGAAGAAAGCAAGCCCTATCCCTCCGAAAAGCCCAATTACAATGGATAATATAATATTTAGTGTTTTCTTCGGCTTGTAGGGTAACTTTGGCACTTCAGCCCTATCAAGTATTTGTATATTACTTGCCGTTAAACTCGCAGATACACCTGTTTCCTTAAGTCTTTGTAAAAGGCCATTATAAAGTTCTTTGTTAGTATCTGCTTCCCTCTTTAATATTTGATATTGAATCGATCGCTGGTTCAAGTCAAGCGCCTCCTGTTTTTGCTTCTCGACTAAAGATCTGAGTTCCCCTTCTCTTCTTAGAGCTATCTGGTAATCTTTTTTAATACTTGAGACAATCTTTTTTGTCTCAAGATCTATTTTATTTTTTATCTGGTCAATGTGTTCTTTTAGTTTTACCATCTTTGGATAATCTGGTTTATATATCTTCAATTGTTTGTTGTATTCAGATTCAAGTTCTGCGTATGTTTTCTTGAGCTCCATTATCAATGGATTATTCATTACCACTGAGCTTGATTGAGGATCTCCAGAAGCAACTTCCCTATAGAGTGCTTCTTTTGCTATCCTGTCAGAAATTGCTGCTGTTAGATTTGTAGAGAGCTCAGAGAGTCTTTTGGTAATAATATTTTCTTTTTCATTATCTTCACCACTTTCGTCCTCCTTAAGAAAGATTATCTCATTTTTTGCAGCATATTCGTTCAATCTTTCCTCAGCCTGTTCCACCTTTGCCTTCATTATATCAAGTTGTTTCTCGAGCCAAGTTCTTGCCTGATAAGTAGCTTCAAATTTCGACTCTATATTTAACTGAATAAATGTCTCTCCAATCGTATTTGCCACTTTTGCTGAAAGTTCTGGATCATAAGAGGTAAAACTAACATTTACTAATCTTGATTTTTGAATGGGGTTGACCTCTAATTTACTCAAAAAAGAATCTATAAGTTTAGAGGTGACCTTATCATCAGACAGTAGGTTGTCTTGTTTTGAAAGGGTATGCATTAATTCTTTTTCGTCTTCATCGTTTAAAACGGCAAATTCAGGATGTTTGTAAAGCATAAGCGAACGTATTACACGCTTCGCAAGATTTCTTGATTGAAGAACCTTGTACTGGGTTTGATAATAATCCTCCTCAGCCCGCTCAAGTCCAACTACATCTTTAAATGTAAGAATATTTGGATTTTCTTTATCAATCTTTACTGTAATTGTAGATTTATATTGTGGCCTCATCATAAATGTCCCAATAGTTACGGTAGTAACTACAGCAACCAAAAAAGTTATCAAAATCCATTTCCGTCTTATTATCACATTTATATAGTCTCGCAGATGTATTTCCTCTTCGATTGAATCTTGTTGTTGATAGAGAAGATTTGGAGATGTTAGAGGATATTGAATAGGCTTATCCAGTGCCTTCTCTTTGTCGCCATTGTCTTGCTTCATTAATTAAAGTCCTTTCCCGAAACTTATGAATCCCTTTATTGTGCTTATAAAACCATTAAAAAAGTTTTTGATACCACTCTTGGGGACAATTATGATGTCATTCTCTGCGATAACTATATCGGCACTCTCTCCCTTTCTTATAGATTCATAATCGACCTTAATAATATCTCTCTCACCGCTACCGTTATCTCTGAATATCCTTATATCACTTGTTACTGCATCAGGACTTGTTCCTTGAGCCATGACAATTGCCTGAACAAGTGTTATCTTACCCGTTAAGTTAAATACGCCGGGGTGTTTTACTGCGCCATCAACAAAAAAAACACCGCCTTTGGGAACATTTATTACATCACCAGCAAAAACAGGTATATTAAGATTAAAATTACCATGAATAAGTAATTCATTAAGGTCTATTACGATAGTTTCCGTCGCCCTCTGCTGAGAATCACCCTTCACTGGTCTTATAACATAACAGATATTTCCAGCATCTTCCCGTAAACCACCTGCTGTCATCAGCATGTCAATAAGATATCTTTGTCCTGTTACAGCGTATATTTGAGGATTTTTAACAGCACCAACAACTGATATCCTCTGGCTTCTATATTCTTTTATAAAAACAGTAACAACGGTCTCCTGAACATATCTATCGAGTCTTTTTTCAATCTCTTTTTCAAGCTCTGATGTTGTCATACCCCCAGCCTTAATTATCCCTACAAGTGGAAGCGCTATCTCACCTTCTGAATTGACTCTCGATGTTTTCTTTAAATCTTCTACGTTATATGCCTCTATTTCGAGAAGGTCTTCTGGTCCAATCCTATATTCATCCTTAATATCATTTTTATCTGTTGAATATAGCATTATGACCTCATTTAACTTTTCATTTTTATTATTGGTATTTAGATCAATACTTGAAGGAACTTTTAAAGAATGGTCAGGGCTACATGCTGAAAGGAAGTATATTATTAGATATATAATTACAAAGTATGTAAAAGATTTTTTACCTATCATTAATCGATATAAATAACTAAAATCCCGATGGACTTTTAAACCCCCTTGACCCTCTAAAAGCTTCAAACGCAGTTATTGTAGTTGATGTAAAAAAGGTCCCTAAAATTAATCCCTGAATATGAGCAGTAGTCCATTGAGGATATTCTGACAAAGGTAATCCCTCATTATTATTTTGTTGGTCATCCAGCCTGGCTAAAAATGTCTCTCCTGCACCCAAGATTTTCATTTGTAGACCATTTTTATCAGATATATTTATGTTGCCTAATATACTTTTAATAAAAATCTCTTTATTATTAAAAAAGACAATACCTTGAGTGTCTTTTAATGAAGAAACTCCAATACCCCCTAAAAGTAATTGATAACCTTCTAATCGTTTTTCGACCGAGATAATTTTATCTGCTATATAAATGATTAAAGAAGACGCGGGGGTGATATTAAAAGTTAGCGTTCCCTTTTTCATATTAACTTTATAAGTCCCGCCTTCTGTAATAATTTCTACTTCTGTATCCTTAGAAAGGTCTATTCGTGAGCCACTACTTGTTGTAATAAAGACAACACCATCTGTAGTTTTTAATCTTGTATTTTTAAAAAGTGGATATATTTCGTTTACCTTGATCCATTTTCCCCTTGAAGATTCAATCTGAACATTACCTGCACTCTTTATTTCACCAAACGATAATATTTCTGCAATTGAGTCTTTTGTCATAATCCAAAGACCAATAATTGAAAAAATAAAATATTTAAATGTTTATTCTTAATAAACATTTTAAGCCTCCAAATTAAAATTGTATTCTTTTTAAAATACTTATAATATTTTACTTAACCTAATATATCAAAAAAATATAAATGTCAAGTCCTTTTCCTCATTCAGGTTAGGACACTACCAGCAGGATAAGTTGGTTGTGATTAAATATCTTCTTCCCTAAATCTCTTCAATCAGGTGATGCCGATGTCTTAACCAATGACCTTAAAAATTTTTGGCAGATGTAGTATTTGAGCGGTCTTAAATTCTTTCGAAGAAGGAATTTTCCTCGGAGGCTCGATTATATCGAGCCGAGAATGAGTGAAAATACCGCATCTGCCAATTACTCATGAATTTATGAATGAAGTGGGCTAAATTTGTCAATGTAAGGCTTCAATTTATTAAAACTTTACAACAAACTTATAACAGAATGTAATAGATCAAAGAAAAATTTAGGGTATAATCCAAGGAATACAGAGACAAGAGCCAAGAGTAAAAGAGGGATGCTCATAGTTAGAGGCGGATCCTTGATCTCATGTTCTCCGGGGTTCATTAATTCAGGATTTGAAGGTCCAAAGAATATCCTTTTTGCTGCCCAAAACGTATAAGAAATTGTCAATAAGATTGCAATAGTAGATATAATTGCTATAATTAATATGGTCGATGACTCATGGACACCTGATTTGAAAATGCCAGTGAACATTATCCATTCCGCAACAAAGGTACTTAAAGGTGGAATGCCCGAAAGTATCATAGCACCCAATATCCAGAGTAAGGCAGTAAAAGGCATCTTTGATGCAAGTCCCCCCATCTTTCTTACATCCCTTGTGCCAGTTACATAGACAATTATTCCTGCTGTAGAGAAAAATATTGTTTTACCCATTATATGACTCATAAAGAAAAACATACCGCCTTCGATACTTGTAACTGTTAAAGCTCCAAGCCCTAAAACAGAATATGCTATCTGACTTATTGTTGAGCATGCAGCAATGCGTTTTACATCGTTCTGAGCCATCGTAAAGAGTGAACCATATACCATGGTTATTAATGCTAATGCCATAATTGGGATACTGTAAACTCTTAGGTCATCATAAAGTGGCATAATTAAAACCCTTACCATGACATAAGCTGCGATGTTTGCATAAATAGCAAGCAATCCTGCTATACATGTAGGATGTTCTGCATGAACCCATGGCATCCATACATGAAGTGGGAAAATAGCAAGCTTAGTAAATAAACAAATAATTATTAGCAAGATTACCCATTTAGCAATTGGGCTTCCAGAAATTGTTTGCAAACTGGAGATTTCAAAACTTCCTGTTTGGGTAAATGCTAAAATTATACCGACCAGGAAGACCGTCGCTCCACCAACTCCCCAAAAAAGACACATGAGAGCAACATTTTGACGTTTTATATAATCTGAATAACCAAACAAAGCCATTATAAAATAAAGAGGTATAATAGTTAACATTTCCATAAAGAAAAACAAAGAAATAAGATTTGTAGATAGTGCAATCCCCATAAAACCCGTGGGAAAGAATAAATAAAGGGAAAAGAATCTTGTATAATACATTAGCCATGTTTTTCTATCTACTTTTCCATATATCAACTCTATTCTATGATCTACATAATGTATTGAATAAAACGAAAGGGCTACACAGCATAGGTTCATTATCAAGGCAATAGGTGTACTCAACCCATCAGCAAGAAAATTAAAGTTTACTAACGGTCCGATTATATATTCTTCGTAGACTATCTCACCTTTATAAACTCTAAAAGAAACGAGCAATAGTAGAGCAGTAGTATATAGAAGAGAAGCACCTGATATCCAACCAGCTTTTGCACCTAATTTTGACCTTGTAAGCAATATAAACAGAGAGGCTAACACGGGCACCGTCACTATTTGTAAAAGTATATTATAAAACATCATCTACAACCCCCTATTAATAACATAACAACGAGGATTATCACGAACAATGCAATTATATATAGCAGATCCAAAGTTGTATCTCTTTTTTCGGTCTTCATATTCTTAATAATGTTATAAATTCTATCTGGCATAGCAGGAATCATTCCGTGAAACACTTTATTTAAAGGATCCTCAATATATTTGGGTGTAGAAGCAAAAAGCTTATTTATAATGCCTACAAAAAACTTGTAATAAACATAATCATCAATATACCATCTATTCCAGAAGAATTTATGAAGAGACTTTAAAAACGTTCGTCTTTCTAATATACTCGCAGGGTCCGCTTTATGTGATATATAAAATTTGTATGATATTATAAAACCTATTCCAACTGTTACAATTGAGAGAAAAGGAACCAATAAATGACCTGATATTGTTTCATAAGTTTCGGTCGCCGAAATCCATTTCAGCGAATATTCAAATATATGCTTCAAAAAGTGTTCAAGCTTTAGCCCAAATATACCAAACACTACAATTGGAATAACTAAAGCACCACAAGCAAATACCATAGCAGGATGTGCCTCATGAATATGTGCCCCTTTCTGCTTTAATTTTTCGATATGCTCACTCTCTTTACCATAAAAAACCATACCAATAAACCTTAAGGAATAAAATGCTGTAATACCAGCTGTAAATAATGCAAGTATAAACAAAGGATAGTTATTGACTTGAAGTGTTGATAAAAGCACGAGATCTTTACTCCAAAAACCAGGTAGCGGTGGGGCTCCCATAAGGGATAGGGCTGCAATAAACATAAAAATAAATGTATATTTCATATACTTTCTAAGTGAACCCATCTCATGGATGTAAATAGAATGGGCAGCATGAATTACAGAACCAGCACAGAGGAAGAGACAGGCCTTAAAAAGGGCGTGACTCATTAAGTGAAATATACCGCCTGTAAAGCCATATTTAAGAATATTAGGTGTTAGCCCTGCAACCCCTAATGCGAGCATCATGTAACCAATTTGGCTCACTGTAGAAAATGCAAGAACTTTTTTTAGTTCCAAAGATACCATTCCTTGAGATGCTGCGATGAAAGCCGTTAATACACCAATCCATGCAGTTATAATGAAAAAATAATATGCTTCATAACAACCAGCTATCCAGTAACCATAGTAAAAAATAGGAATGAATCGGGCAATCAAATATACTCCGCTTTTAACCATTGTTGCTGCATGAATAAGGGCTGACACCGGAGCAGGACCTGTCATAGCCTCAGGAAGCCACTCATGAAAAGGAAATTGTGCTGACTTCCCAAACGCACCAGCAAGTATAAAAATACTAACCATTAAAATCATGCCTATTCTCATAGACATTTCTGGCATCCATGTTGTAACAGTCTCATATAGTTCAAGGATATTGAGGGTTCCAGCATATGCATATATAATCAGCATTCCACCTAACATAAGTACATCGCCTGCTGATGTTACAATCAATGCCTTTAGGCCTGCGTGAGACGGAGTAACATATTTTGTTGGAGGCGGACCTCCTACACAATATTCTTTCTCATCTTTATAGTAAAAAGATATAAGACCCCAACTACAAAGACCAACTAACTTCCATCCGATAAAGAGAAATAGCAAGTTGTTTGTAAGTACTAATAAAAGCATACTCCCTATAAAAAGGTTCATCCACATCCACCATCTTGTCAAGTAAGGACTTCCTTTCATGTAACCTATTGAATAGAGCATAATGAAGAAACTAATGACCGCAACTACATTAGCCATCACTATACTGAGAGGATCTAATAAAATACCCACCTTCAATTCAATGGGTGAAGTTAGCCATACAACCTTACTCTCAATTGGCAACTTCGAAAGATTAAAGAGATAAGGGATCAACGTTAAACTGCAGATAGCTGCAAGCAAAGACAAAAAAACTTCTCCATAATCTCTAAGCTTAGGGTGGATCTTAGCTAATACAGGAGACAAAATAGCTCCTGCAAAGGGAAAAATAAAGCATAACCATGCAATTTCTGCTATCATTTTAGCAACCCACCTAATCCAATAGTTGTATTAATTGCATTTGTTACAGGATAAAAAAAACCACCCATCCAAAAAATACCCACAATAAAACATAGAATTGCCAGCACTACACAAGGGATAACCATACTCAATGGTGCTTCATCTCTCTTTATTTCGTTTGCATTTTTTGGATTAGTTTCCACAGGTCTCAAATACATAATCTCTATTACACGCCAGAAATAAACGATCATGAGAAGAGTACTTATAAATATTGCTGCTACAAAAACATATTGTTTCGCATCAATAGCAGCGAGTATCAAGTACCACTTTGTAATAAATCCTACACTTGGAGGCATCCCTATCATAGCAAGGGCAGCTAAGATAAATGAAAGCGATGTATAAGGCATTCTTCTTCCCAACCCTACAAGGTCTTTTATATCCCATAATCCTGCTTTATAAATATATGCACATGCAGCCATAAACATTGCTCCCTTCATAAGTGAATGGTTAAGTATATGCATTAATGTAGGTATAAGTCCCAAAGATGTAGAAGTAGCAAGACCAACACCAAGCATTATATACCCTACATTTGCTATACTCGAGTATGCAAGCATCCTCTTAAGATTAGATTCTTGAATTGCAAATATTGAACCCACTATCATAGCAACAACCGATATCCAACTGACAATCTCTAATATGAAGACATAATGATATAAGAATTTTACTGTAAATACAGAAAAGACCATTCTCAACAGCGCATACACAGAAGTTTTTGCCATAGCAGTTGATATAAGAATTGTTACTACTGAAGGAGAATAGGTATAAGCATCGGGCTGCCACGCATGAAGTGGAAAAAGCGCTGCCTTTAGTCCCAGACCAATAACGATAAAAACAAAAGCTGTTAGCACCGCTTTATTACTGTATAATGCAGGAAGTAGAACTTTTAAGTTTTCCATGTTAAGAGATCCCGTTACGATATATAAGTAGCCAACACCTATTAAGTAAAAGCACGCTCCAATAGTTCCCATTATGATATATCTAAAACTAGCCATAAATGCACCTTCTGAACCTATGGCTACAAGGCCATAGGCAGTAAAGGATGCAATCTCTATCAATACATAAAGGTTAAAAATATCACCAGTAACAATTATCCCTACTAATCCAGTAACATTTAATGTAAAAAGTGTATAAAATAAAGGGATTTTGTGTTCTGGTATTTCCTTTTTAACACTCCTTTTTGAATATATAGCTGCAAAAATAGACATCGAGATTACTATAATAAGGACATATGCATTTAAGTGGTCAATTACATATTCGATACCCCAGGGAGGTTCCCACATCCCTAACCAGTAGTGTATCTTCCCTTGAGTCATGACCGTTTGAAGCATCCCAATAGCTGATACCATACAAACTGACAAAGCAACAAGGACGATTGGAAGACAAAGTCTTTTCTTCCACCAACCCACTATAGGTATAAAAAATGATAAGATTAAAGGAGTCACCACAACAAGTGCAGGAAATTGCTCGGATATCATAAGACCTCCTATCGATTATTTAAGTCGAATTAAGAGACTTCCTGCTTTACTTCTGGGTTAAAATCTCATCCTCTTCTAAGGTGCCATATCTCCTGTAAATAGATATGAGAATAGAAAGGGAGATACCTGTTGTAGCTACTCCAACGACAATGGCTGTTAGCATGAGTACCGAAGGAAGTGGATTTATTATTTCAACTGCACGTACAACCTCATAAGCCCCATGATGC
>CAYOJI010000023.1:5470-6066 GCA_964404225.1 uncultured Nitrospiraceae bacterium | reverse complement strand
TTATTACATGAATATTTGCACCTTTTTTAGCACCTATAGACATGAAGTAAAAAATAATACCCCATTGAAAAATGCACATCCCTATAAGTTTCTTCATAAGATTATTTTTTGCCATCATCCCATAAAGCCCTATCAAAATAAGGATTATATACATCCAATAGTTATATTTACTAATTATGTATTCTATCATTCTATTCCTCTAATGCCTTTTCGTGTTCACCACTTGTTACGAGGTCAAGAAAGATGGAGAGCATAATAGCCATAACTGTTATCTCTACTCCTAACTCTATCATTGCCATACCATAATATCTTGCCTTTATAGGATCCGTTGGTATGATTTTACTCAGAAAACTGTAATCAAGAAAATTACTCCCCAATAATAGACATGCCCAGCCAGTGCCTGCAAATATAAATACCCCAATGCAACAAAATACTACAAGTGCCTTCTCCTTAAAACGCCTTTTTGCCTCGTTTAAATCATAAGCAATAACCATTATGATAAATGCTGCAGCCATGATACAACCTCCTTGAAAGCCTCCACCAGGACTGCTGTGGCCATGTGCAAATACATAAAGACTGAATACTTGCATTAATGG
>CAYOJI010000023.1:3336-5458 GCA_964404225.1 uncultured Nitrospiraceae bacterium | reverse complement strand
AACATCTGTATGACAACATCTTCTACATTTTTTACCATTTTTTTGGCCTCCTTAAAAGCATCATAACTACAATTCCCGCAGTAAAAATGACAGTGGTCTCAAACATAGTGTCATACCCTCTGTAATCAGCAAGGATGGCTGTAACAATATTTGGCACTGCTGTCTCCTCAACAGTCTTTTCTATGTATCTGGGCGAGACATGGCGGCTGGCTGGTTGTTCAGGGTCAGCCCATTTTGGGAAATCTTCTACTCCGTAAATAAGAAGAATTCCTGTTATAATGACTGCAATAAGGGCAAGAGACTTTTTCAATCCTTTGTCCTCCTTGTAGTTATATAAAGGGTAGCAATGAAAAACACTCCGCTAACGCCTGCGCCTACAGATGCCTCTGTGAAAGCAACATCAACAGCCCCCATTTGTGCCCATATGAGGCACATAAAAAAGCTAAAGGCATTAAGTAACATAACAGCGCTAAGCAAATCTTTTACAGTTATTGCTACCAAAGCGCAGATACATGCTAAAAATACTAATAGGAGATCTAATTGCCAAATCATTTTCTTGTATCCTCACTCCTTGTCCAAGGCTCCACATCACAATCGAGACCAGCCTTTGTAATTGCATGAGTAGCAGTGGGGTTAGCAAGAAATATAAATATTGCAATAAATATTATCTTTATGCTTACAAGGATCGTTGATAAAGAAAAATTATGTTGTATGTTAAAAATGGCTAACCCTAAAAGTACTAAAAGTGCCCCTAATGTATCTCCTTTCCCAGTAGCATGCATCCTACAATAAAAATCAGGAAAACGTAATAATCCTATAGTTGCTGTTGTGAAAAAAAATATTCCTCCAAGAATAAATAATATGGCTATGATAGTTAAGATGATCATTATCTTGTTCTCTCCTTAAAATATTTTGCACCAGGAATTATACTCTTCCTGTGACGGAAAAATTTTGCAGCAGCAAGTGTCGCAATAAAATTCAGTAATGCATAAGCAAGGGAAAGGTCCACAAACATTTCAACCCTTCCATAAAGAAAACCAATGAGCACAAGGATTATTGTGGTCTTGGTGCCAATAACACCAACACTAATTATTCTGTCCAAAACTGTCGGACCAAAAACTGCACGGTAAAGACATAACAAGGCAAGAAATCCTATTATCAATGATGTAAACAAAAAGAGATCCCCCATCTACTCCTCCTCAAATACATGGTAGACCCTATTTTCCATAGCACCTGATAGAAGATCATCCGCTACTGTTCTGTCTATTGCATGCACAACATAATATCCTCCTGGCTTTATATCCGCTGTTATAGTGCCAGGTGTAAGGGTAATAGAGTTTGCAAAAGTTAAAAGAGAAATATCCTTTTTTAATTTTGTAGGAAAAGTTATAAGAGAAGGTTGTATAGGCATCTTAGGACTCAGGGCTAATTTTGCAACATGAATATTAGCAAGTATTATCTGATAAATGAGCCAAGGAATATATTTAATAAATCGTGCAGTTTCCTTTAAATCCCTTTTCTGGAACCTTTCACGCTTAAATAAAAGATCACTTGAAAGATAAGTAACTATAATACAGGAAATAACTCCAAGCGTAAGATGCCACATGTCAAAATGCCCGGACCATATTATCCAACACAAAAGGAGTATTATGAAAGTGATTATATATCTCACCCCCTACCTCCTTGATTTTAATTTCAGTTACTATCTTTTAATGCATCTCAAGAACACCAAGCATTGCGAATACAATCATGAAACAAACCCACATAGAAATTAACCAGTATCCCCATATTTTTTTGAAAAAGTATACCCAACCTGCGAAAAATAGGCCTATTAAAGCACAGACACAGCCAAGCCATGCTCCGAGTTGAGTTATTCCATCACCTTTTGTAATATGGTAAATCCAAAAATGAGCCCCTGGAAATTTACCATCTGCTGTTACTTCTTTCCAGATTTCTCCTGATTTCTTACCCTCCCATACAAGGTCAAAAACCTTATATGGATTAGCAATATTATTTTCTGGAATTGCTATGCTTATCACTGGTCCTATCATCGAAAGGATCGCTGATATAATACATACCCAATAAATCAAATCACCTGCTACTATCTGCTCCAAAGGGGACT
>CAYOJI010000023.1:248-3326 GCA_964404225.1 uncultured Nitrospiraceae bacterium | reverse complement strand
TTTCCTATAAGGTAAAGAACTACCGCAGCACAGACCACCATCCACCCCAACCTCACCCATAAAGGCAGTGTAAACCATCCTAAAAGAGATGCTCCTTTAGTAAAAAGTCCAAAAGATGTAAAGAGCAAGATTCCGATTAGTATAAACCTGACAAAGATTGCCCTCATACCAATCAAGACATAAGCTCCTAACACTCCACCAACTACTTGTCCAACCAGAAGTGGTGCTATTACTACCGGGATCATCGCACCAGCTAAGAAATAAGGCCATACCGCTATACAGTCACCCATTCCTAACATACTCATGCTAACCGCAGCAGCAACCTTAATTGGAGCACACATTATAATATTAAGGGAAGGAACAATTGCCCATCCTGCTCCCATACCATAAAAACCGCCTATCAAACCTACTATACATACTGCGATCCAACATAACCAACCTCTGCAAAGCTTATAATCTATAACTTTCCCTAAAGATGCCTCGTAATAAGGAAGTGGGATTTTGAAAAAACGTGTAAAGCCATCTTCTTTTTTAACCTCAGGATATTCTATCTTCTTACCACCTTTAATGAAATAGAAGAAGAGACCAAGCATTATGAGTGCGAGTATTATTCTTATTACACCTTCTCCTTCTGGACCAAAGGCTTTCGCAACGAATATCGCGCCCTGTGCCCCAGCAAATGCACCTACCCCATATGCCATCAAGGTAAATAAGGCAAGTCTAAGATTAAACATTCCTGATCTTGCAAGTGGTCCTGTAGCTACAAGCCCGTTAAACATGGCTACTATTAGACCAGATGCCCTAATAATCACACTATCCATAGGAGTAAATGCCATAGCTATAGGAGACCATAAAACACCGCCACCTATGCCAGCTAAGGTAGCAAGAAAACCAATCCCAAAGCTGATAAGAAAAAGTCCTGTAACCCATGTGGATATATAAAATGCGCTTCTATGTGCATCAGGAGGTGTTTCTATTGCAAGGGATATCAAAAGCCAGCCAAAATAAACCGCAATAGCAGTAATACATAATACAAATGTTTCTAACCAGGGGAGTTTATACCAGTTCTTAAATGCTACCTTCCATAGAGGAAGTGATTCAGGCTCTGGATTACTTCCTTTCATATTTTCATACCTCCTTTCCTAAAATTTTCCTCTTCATCTTTAAACTTACCTAAGTTTTTTTACTACTAAAACAGCACAGCCAGCATGTCCTATCACCCTCTCTGTTACGCTTCCCATAAAAAGTCTTTCGAGACCTGTTCTTCCATGACTTCCGACAACTATAAGACCTGCGTTTTTCTGTTCCGCTGTATTAACTATGACTTCATATGGCTCACCTTTCATGGTCAAGGCTTCTAATTTTATTCCTTCTCTTTCTGCAATCTCTTTAATCATTCCAACACTTACCTCTGCTATCGGAAGATTCTCATCCCTTTTAGCAACAGAAAGGGCTATTAGACTTCCTCCGGTGCGCTTCACAATGCTAATAGCTTCACGTGAGGCTAAATCACTATATACCGATCCATCTGTTGCAATGAGAATCTTCTCAAAATTAAGCTTGGCGTACCTCGGCACAACTAATACCTTGCAGGGAGCATGTCCTATTGTCTTCGCAGTTACACTCCCCATCATAAGCCTTAAAATCCCTGTCCTACCACGTCGCCCCATAATTATCATCTCAACATCGTTTTTTGCTGCCTCATCTACTATGAACTGATAAGGTTCGCTGCCCTTCGCGAAGATTATCTCACAGTTTACTCCCTCTTTTTCAATTCTTTCTTTTAATGATTCAAGATATTCCCTTGTTGCAATCTCTACTCTTTCAGCTGCTGCTATAGGATAGCTATCAGCAAATCTACTAATTTCAGGTTCTTGTGCAACTGATATTACGAAAAGTTTACTATTACAGTTTTTTGCTAAATTAATTCCTTCCCTTATTGCCCCCTCACTAAATTCAGAACCATCTGCCGCTAAAAGTAGTTTTTCCATCTTAGCCACAGGACATACTTGATATTTTTCCATTAATAACACCTCCTTCCTTGTTTTATACGACTTTTTTTAGCACCTCATCAAATACCTCTAACATCCTTACAACACCACCCAACTTCTTTTTATTTTCTATAACAGGCAGTAAAACCAAATTGTTATGAACCATAAGGTATGCTGCCTTCTCAACCAGGTCATCAGGTTCAACAAAAAACTTTACTGGAATCATGATATCTCCCACAGGACGCGAAACTAAAGCTTTAGATTCGTTGCCAAATAGTGATTCCCAAATAACACTTGGATCTGATTCGCCTTTCTCTTGTGTTGTAATAGATTTTAATAAAGCCGGTTCAAGCCCTTTAAGTATTTCTTCGAGTGTAAGCAAACCCAGAAGATTATACTTTTCATCAAAGACGAGCATTGTCAATGGCTGGGGATATTTCTTTGTATCAAGAAATGATATCTTAATTATTTTTATCGCCTGTTGAATTGTAAACCAGTAGGGTATATGAGGATATTCAAACACATCGACCATCAAATCCTTTACTCTCTTACTGCCTGACATAATGTCCTCCTTCTATACTTTTTTCGAGTTCAATAAAAAATTTAAATCTGTTTGGTCTATTTACCGAACGTGTATAAATAATAGGAACACCCATTGAATAAAACTGCTGTATCAGGAGAATCGCAGGGGACCCTTTAGGGTATTCGAAAATTTTTCCTTCCTCTATAGTAAGGAACGTAATGTCAAAATAATTCTTTATAGAAGAAATACGGATCTCGTATTTTTTTTCAAGAATTTCGAATAATGAAATATCCTCAAGACTTTCTTCTAATAGTTTTGGGCAGATGTGAAGAGGTATATATGATTCCTGAATAAGAAAAGGTTTATCTTTGATAGACCTCAACCTTTTCAGATAAATTATATGTTTATCGTTAGAAACCCCAAGTCTTGTACCTATATCATCATATGGCATTATGACTGTTTGTGCAACAACTTTAGTAGAAAAATCTTCAATCGGCTCCAGAACAACCTCTTTAAGATTTGTAAACATTAAAAGTGTATTACCTGTAATCTTTTTAGAGACAA
>CAYOJI010000023.1:0-238 GCA_964404225.1 uncultured Nitrospiraceae bacterium | reverse complement strand
TCCAGGCTTTCGAATAAGGAGACCTTGCCTTACAAGTCTTGTCAGCGCATTTCTTACAGTAGCCCTACTGACTTGGTATGTTTTACATAACTCTTCTTCTGTAGGAATTTGAGATCCCACGGGCCAATTATCGTTCTCAATGTTCTTCATAAAAATATTAGAGAGCTGAACATAAAGTTTTTGGTTATCCTTGCTATCAATAAAATCCTTCATTTTTATTATAATAATGTTATAATAA
>CAYOJI010000022.1:3393-25403 GCA_964404225.1 uncultured Nitrospiraceae bacterium | reverse complement strand
CACCTCTGACAGAGAGTTCAAGCCTTATCCTAAATTTTTAGCGGACAATAGTGTTTATTATTAAAGACCACAATTCATCCCATAATAAGTATCTCTTTTAATCCTTTCATAAACTCTTTACTTTCAGCATCATCTGTTATTATCTCTATCTCTTCAGGTCTTCTGATCCCTAATCCTAACTCTACAGCTCTTGATATCTGTTCCTGCTCGAAAATTTTTTTATTCATAATGTCTTTGTTACTGCCAAGTTTCTTTAATATAGATAATCCAACCACATCAATAGCAACTCTGTCAGTCCCCGCAAGGATAACATTAGCAATTTTTTTAACACCTTTCATCGGACCCCCATCCACAAACGCCTCTATTCCGTCCAAAACAATCAGGGCAGGAGTATAGACTTGATTTATCTCAGCTATCATCTTTCTCATGCTGAAAAAAGAAGTATGAAGCTCTGTCATATTTCTTTTATGAGTAATTCCTACAGATAATTTAAGAGACATAGTAAAAACCCCACCATACCCATGAGTTTTAAGACAACACGTTAACACAATACATCTTGAGTCAATTATAGGTCGGGCTACATCAAAACCATCTCTCCAGTGGCTCTTTTCAGGTTTTATCCTAATCCAATCATTTGGAGACAATGTTTCAAAATTTATGAGTCCTGCATTAAATTTTTTACAAATCTCGTAAATACCCTTTTCCTTTAAAACCGAATGTGTAGGAGATGGTCCGCTTCTTTCACCAATAGTAATACTCTTTGCACCCATCCTTTTAAGATTCAATATCAAATTGATGAGTGTATCATTATGCGTAGAGGCTGGAAATGGATCTGCTGTATTAAAGTTTGGCTTGAGAAGCACATCCTGTCCTTTTATGGGATTAATACTAAGTAATTCTATTGCCTTTCTGATACCAACCTCTCTATTAGAGGTTTTTACGAGTGAGATTTTTGATGTCATTTTTCTCACGAGGTAATATTATATTTATTCCTTCACCTATTTCCGTTCAATTCTTTCAAGAGATAATCAAGGGTCTCCTCCAATGAATTAAAAAGTCGATGTCCCGAATTCTTGTTCCATGGCCATAGTAACCCTGTACAGATGAGACCTTTAACCTTAGCTTTATCTAAAATATGTGGTGCATCATCAACTATTGCGTGAGAGCTATCAAATAACACTGTTTTATCATTACTTAAATATATCTCTGTATAAGATAGTTTATATTTCTGCATGAATCTCTCCGTTGCTGGCCTCGAATTTTCATCTCTATGAGAAGCTATTATAACATCATATCCCTCTCCCATAAGGGTATCAAGAAAATAGCGTGCCGAGGGAAAAGGAGCGAACGAGTCTTGTTCCAAATGTATCTCATTACAAATACGTGCAAGCTCTTCAAGACTTATATATTCCATATAGAAATCCCATTTCCATTCATTTATAGGCGGTATGTTTGGAACAACTTTCTTTATCCTCTGCTGAAATACTGAAGCAAAGTCCCATAATGTATTATCAATATCAACAATAATCCTTCTCTTCATTTCTCAAACCAATTATGACATTTTGTTTAGACGGAAAACAATTTATTTTGTTACAATAATACATTATTTCAGATGAAATTATAAAATAATATGAAACTTTTTTCTCTTGACGAAACCCCTTATGAGCCTGTAAGTCATGATCCTCGTTTAAAAAAGAAGGTAATAGTAAAAGATATTCTCCCATCAATAAGTAGTATAAGTCATATTATCCTTGAACCCGGTAACATTGTAACAGAGCATACTCACTATGATTTCTTCGAGATATTCTATTGTATAAGCGGAAGCGCAATCTTTTCCATAAAACGTAACCTTTTTTCGATAGAAAAAGGAAATCTATTATTTATTGAACCAAATGAACCTCATGCTATTATTGAAGTCCTAAGAGAAACAAAATTTTTATATCTCCATATTCATGTTCAAAAGTGAAATCTGATAACCCTTACATAACAATAGGATTTACATCACATCGTATAGAAACCCTTACATATGCAAAACAATTAATGGAAAAGCATGATATTATCATAATAGAAGAAGCACCAACCCCAAATTTTGTTAACATGCTAAATAAAAAAATATCAATTACTAAGTATATTAGAGAAGAATATCTTGAGTTTCCGAAATTTTCATTCCGTTACTACAAACTCCTTCGTAAACTTTATTATTCTGGGAAAAGGATCCTTCAAGTGGAACCATACATGGAAAAACTTTTTGTTATCAATGAAATGTTTTCAGGCGGTAAAAAACCTTCTGATGTTTTGGCTATACCTGTTTTAAAAGATGTATATACAGCCGAAAAGAATGCTACAGCAGCTCTTTTCGATTTTTATGAGAATTCGCTCAAAGGTTCTTTCATTGAAACAGTGAACGCTGTGATCAGATTTGCGAAAGCTGATGCTGAAAGATTTCGATTACGCGATAAGATGAGGGCAGATGCTATTATAAAAGCTATTGATAAAGACGAAAAGTTTTATATTGAAGCAGGCGGAATTCATATTTTTCTTGAAAAGATATTAAGGACAAAATTAGGCAAAAATTGCTACATAAATACTGTTTTCTTACTCGAGCCATTTATTCAAAAACTAACAGGGAAAAAAGAATTTTTGTCCCCGGGAGATCTTCTTACTAAACACTATATTTTTGGTAAAAAAGGAGATAAACAGTTTGAAAATCTGCTTGCAGCCAGAAGCCTCATTTATATAATACTTCTCAAAAAAGAGGAGATGATTCCAACAAAAACCACGAAAGCACCTCATCTCGAGCATGAAATAAAGATAATAGAATTCGTAAATAAATTATCATTTACACAATGTGAAGAGCTTTATAAAAAAATACGGTTCAGCTCACCATGACCACCTAAAAATCATCACCCTTCTGTCTCTTTTATCAAAACGGTTGATTCCTTCTTCACGAGCTGCTTTTAAAGCCTCTTCATATTCTTCGGGAGTTATACGACGGTTTATCGATGGATACTTGTAGGCATTACCACATGGACGATACTGATCCATTATATTTACATAAGTATTTGGAGATATCTCCTTTGCTACAAAACGCATAATTTCCCTAGTCCCTGCTACTTGGTTAGGCATTACAAGATGCCTCAGAATAATTCCCCTTAAAGCAATTCCATTTTCATCTAAGACTAAATCCCCAACCTGTCGATGCATCTCCTTAAGAGCCTCTTTTGCTCTTTCAGGATAATCGGGTGCCTTTAAATATTTGCGAGCCATTTCAGGATCCCAGAATTTAAAATCCGGCATATAAATATCAAAAATACCTTCCAGAAGTTTCAGTGTATCAACAGAATCATAGCCCCCTGTGTTATATACAAGCGGGACTCTTAAGCCACCTTCTATAGCATGAGGCAAGGCCTCCAGTATCTGAGGAACAACATGTGTAGGTGTAACAAAATTGATATTATGACACCCTTGTTTTTGTAATTGTAACATCATGCTGGCAAGTGTTTTTGAACTCACTGGGGTACCTTCTCCAAGGTGGCTTATCTCCCAGTTTTGACAAAATACACAAAGGAGATTACAATTAGTCATAAAAATCGTACCCGAACCGTATTTGCCTACAAGAGGATCTTCTTCCCCAAAATGTGGATTATAGCTTGATACCATAGCTAACCTACCCGTTCGACAAAAACCTTTTTCGTCTTTTATTCTGTTAACTCCACACGCCCTCGGGCAGAGACAACAATCCTCGAGTATCTTAAAAGCAGCCTCTATACTTTTTGATAGTTTACCAGTGCGATGAGCATCAATATATGAAGGGATAAACTCATTCATAAGTGTAGTATACAATGTCTAAAACAAATTTTGACAAACATCTTATTTTGATTCGTAAAATATAAGCTTTTAAAAATATTGGCAGAATCTTTTATAATGTAAACTATATAAATTAAAATTATAATTTTAGAAACAAAAATATAAGAGGGAATTATGTTTAATATTCTAAAATCGATTCTTTCAAAGACTACCGCAGATTATGCAGACATAAGATATGAAACAAAAAAAGAAACAAAAATTGTATTTAATGGTAAAGAGCTCTTCCATCTTGGGGTAAATCTTAGTGATGGATTTGTGATAAGAACATTAAAAAAAGGCGGCTTTTCATCAATTGCATTTACAAAGTTAAATGATGCAGAAAAAGCCTTGCGAACAGCTGAAGAAAATGCTGTTCTCATAGCTTATCATTCGAAAAAACCTGTTGAATTAGCAAAGACAGAGATAATAAAGGATACCTTTTATCCCGAGATAATCGAAGATCCGCGTAATATACCAATCGATGAGAAACTTGAATTGACACGTAGATATAACTCTATTCCTTTAAGACACGAAAAGATTGTAACCACAAACATCTCTTACAACGAAGTTATTCGTGAAAAATATTTTGTTAGCACAGAAGGGGCCGAAATAAGGGAAGATCTCATTACAACTTCTATAGGAGGACTAATAACAAGCAAAGATGGAACGCTTACTCAAAATGTAAGGGTTGCTGTTGGAGGAAGTCATGGTTTTGGTCTTTTGAGGAATCACGAAGAAGAATTTGAAGAAAGAACATCTATAGCTATTGACCTATTAAATGCTAAACCTGTTACAGGTGGAGTTTACAACGTTTTGTTGAATCAAGATATCGCAGGAGTTTTTGTACATGAGGCGTTTGGTCACTTTTCAGAGGCTGACCTCATAGAAGACTCCCCATCAATGAGAGAACGAATGCAACTTAATGCAATTCTCGGCAATGAAGTACTTAGTATCACTGATGATCCTACAATTCCCCGCCAGCTGGGTTTTTACTGTTATGATGATGAAGGTGTTAAGGCAAGAAGAACTCCTCTCATGAAACATGGAAGGCTTGTGGGACGACTTCATTCAAGAAGAACCGCGGCTTCTTTCGGAGAAAATGTAACTGGACATTGTGTCGCTGAGGATTATAGATTTGCACCAATAGTTAGAATGGGGAATATCTTCATTGAACCTGGCGAGAATACCTTCGATGAATTACTTTCTATGTTAGGCAATGGACTTTACATCCTTGATCATAAAGGAGGACAAACAAGTGGCGAAAACTTCACCTTTGGTGCTCAATATGGCTATATTATAAAAGATAGCAAGAAAAAAGAGATGATTCGTGACATTAATATCTCAGGGAATCTTTATCATACCTTGAAAAATATAAAAGCAACGGGAAATGACCTCGTTCTCAGCAAAACAGGGGGATGTGGAAAAGGTCAAATAAATATCCGTTCCTGCCATGGAGGTCCACATATTCTCGTTGAGGGTGTAATTATAGGAGGAATATGATTGAGCAAATACTTGAAAGAAGCCTTAAATTAAATGATAAGGTAGAAATATTTTCTATAGATGGAATAACTGATAATATATCTTTTGAAAATTCTATTTTAAAAGATATTAGTACCAGCATGCTTTCTGGTATTAGCCTAAGAATAATTAAAGATGGTGTACAGGGATTTTCTTATACAAGAAATCTTATCAATCAAGAAGAGCTTATACAAAATGCTTTAGATTCACTTAGAGGTAAGGCTGATGGTCTATTCGATTTTCCGTGTACAAAAGATGTACCTTCTCTTAGTACATACGATTCATCAATTGAGTCAATCCCGAACTCAGCTATAGTGGAAGAATGCGTTAGAATTTGCAATATTCTCGGCCAAAAAACTAAAGGACAGATAAATCTATCAGCATATCGAACAATTACTAACAAAAGAATTGTTAATAGTTCAGGTACGGATCTTTCTTTAAAATCATCTGCTTATATTCTTAACACAGAAATTCTTTATCCATATACTTCTGCCTCAATACATCGGCTATTTGTATCTAAATCCTTTGAAAAAGCTAAAGACGATTATTTAGATTTCCTCGCAAATATTTATAACAATTCCCTAAGAGAAGTTATTCCGCAAAAACAAAGGTTAAAGGTTTTATTTTTACCTGAAACAATATACGTACTAATGTGGAGATTGCAAAGTGCAACAAGCGGACAAAGTGTCTATCAAAAAATTTCACCGTTGATTGAAAAAATAGAAGAAAAGATATTTGATGATAAGTTTTTTATATATAACAATCCATTGAATGACTCGCTTCCCGGAGCAACTCCATTTGATGACGAAGGAACCAAATGCAATTATTTTCCAATAATTGAGAAAGGGATATTAAAGAATTATTACTATGATTTATATTTTGCAAATAAATTGAATGCTCATCCAACAGGACATGGTTTCAGAGACTCTATATCTTCAAAGCCTGTTCCCTCCCTAAAACACCTTTTTATATCTCCGGGGAATTTATCTTTTCCTGATCTAATCAAGTCCATTGATTTTGGTATCATTGTAGCTGATGCGTTGGGGGCTCATAGTGGTAATATACCACATGGTGATTTTTCGATTGGGGTTTCTCCTGCAATCTATGTTGAAAGAGGAGAAATTATTGGACATGTTAAAGATGTTATGGTAGCAGGCAATATTTATGATACATTGAAGGAAATCGTGGAAATCGAAGATACATTGCATCCTTCCTATGGTGGAAATTACCCTGCAATGTTATTTGAAAATTTAAATGTAACAGTCAAACAGTAAGTTTTTCTCGATTTCAAGATTTTAAATTTTTTGATTATATTTACTTAGCCCATATTATTCACAAGAATTTTGGCAGATGCGGTATTTGAGCGGTTTTAAATTCTTTCGAAGAAAGAATTTTCCTCGGATGCTCGATTATATCGAGCCGAGAATGAGCGAAAATACTGCGTCTGCCAATTACTCACGAATTTATGCATAAAGTGGGGTGGACTTAAAGTATATTTCTATGTGGTATTGTAACATTTGCCAGTGCAGTCATTGGACCGCATCTTTTTAGCAATTCCATTTGCTCTTTGTTTCGCACAAGCAATGCACCAGCAAATCCGAGGGAATTAATAGAAATAGAATCAAAAAATTCCCTGGATCTCGGTACAAGGAGCATCCACTTTCTTGTTACAAGAAAACAATATGGTGCTGATTGTCTTTTTAAAATTTTAGCATCTGGAGTTTCAAGTCCTATTTTCCTGAGCATAGCAGAATAAAGCTCAAAAGTTTTTTCTGCAGCGTTATAAGACGAGGAGGTTATATCATCTGGAAGTCGTGCAAAAACGTGAAGAAAGGGAAAACCGGAAATCATTCCGAGACCATTTAGAAACTTTGCATCTTCAAGTAAAGGTTCAATAGGGATTTCGGGTCCCTTTGGAGCAAGCGGAAGTGGAACCATCTGAAGATGCTTATGCCTCTGACTTGCACCTGCAGCCTCACCGCCATTATAAAAGCCTAACCCATTAAATTCAGCCATACACGCCCATAGAGCTTCAAAATCTTTTATGGTTAGAAGTGTTTCTTGATCTTCAAAATGTCTTGTTACAATAAGAAGATGATTTTCAACAACATTATATTTATTTAGCAATGCTATATGGGTATCAGAAATATCAGCTACAAAAAGGGTTTTATCATAAGGAAGGAAAGGATTCAATAAATTACCTGATTTTGAAACTTCTTCCATCCTTTTTCGCACTTCGTCCTTTTTCTCTAAACTCGAGAGAATCCTTACAAAAAAATTAACGCCTTTGTCCTTGATAAATTCATAATCAGTCGGGATAGGCAACAAAGTTCCTATTTTCAAAGCATTCTCTGTTGTTCGTACTATGTCCTGCCATAATGTTCCCTTTTTTAATAATATGTTCGAATTCATCCTTTTTTAAAGCCAAAACCTATTTATTTTAGTAAAAAATATTCTAACAGAACTAATAGACAAATATTCCTACAAAGTAAGCATCCAAAATTTAGGCCCGAGGATAGAAATAGGAAGGGGAGATTCCTTGAACAGACATCTCCTCAAAAACCACAGTAAACCTAAATTTTAGATGCTTCCTCCTACAAATTTATGGAAAGTAATATAGATTAGTTATAATAAACAATGCTATTAAATACTAATATTAGTAAAAAAGCAACTTTAATTATTGTTGTTATCTCATCTTTTCTTACGCCTTTTATGGGTTCTTCAGTAAATGTGGCCTTACCTTCTATTGCCAATGAATTTAAAATGGACGCAATCTTAATTAGCTGGGTCCCTACATCTTTTATCTTGGCAGCAGTAGCCTTTCTAATTCCTTTTGGAAAAATTGCAGACATTTATGGAAGAAAAAAAATCTTTACTATAGGAATTGGGATTTTCACTATTTCGTCTTTCTTTCTTGGGATATCAAATTCAGCAACAGAATTAATACTTTTCAGGACTGTTCAGGGTATTGGGAGCTCAATGATTTTTGGAACAGGTATAGCAATACTTTCCTCTGTATTCCCTCCAAACGAAAGGGGTAAAGCCCTTGGTATAAATGTAGCTTCTGTATATTTGGGATTATCTTTAGGGCCTTTTTTAGGAGGTATAATTACTCAACATCTGGGCTGGAGAAGCATCTTTTTTTTGAATGTTCCTCTTGGTTTATTTATTATTCTCCTTACTTTTTTAAAACTAAAGGGAGAATGGTGTGAAGCAAAAGGAGAAAGATTCGATTATATAGGGTCTATACTTTATAGCTTTTCTATAATTTTATTTATGTATGGCATTTCTCTCACTCCCAGCTTTTCTGCTTTATTACTTAGTTGTGGTGGAGTTTTGGGTTTTATTCTGTTTGTAAAAAGGGGTGTAAATATCAAAATCCCTCTCTTTGATATATCATTATTCAGATATAACAGGGTCTTCGCTCTATCAAGTTTAGCTGCACTGATAAATTACAGTGGTTCATATGGTGTAAATTTCATTTTAAGTATCTATCTTCAGCTTACCAAAGGACTATCACCACAAGACGCAGGACTAATCATTGTTTTGCAACCTGTAGTAATGGCTATTTTTTCCCCTTTTGCAGGTCGTCTATCTGATAAGATAGAACCACGTATTGTAGCATCATTTGGCATGGCATCTATTACAATGGGTCTATTTCTATTTATTTTTTTAAATGAAAACTCGAGCATCGGTTTCATTATGACAGGACTTTTCTTTATGGGGATCGGATTCGCATTTTTTTCTTCTCCAAATACAAATGCAATAATGAGTTCTATAGAGAAAAGATTATATGGAGTAGCATCAGGAACAGTAGCAACGGTAAGATTAATGGGACAAATGTTTAGTATGTCAATCATTATGATGATATTTAGTCTTTATATAGGTGAATCGCAGATAAGCGATGAAATGTATCAACCCTTTTTGAAAAGCATAAGAATCATATTTGTTACTTTTACCCTACTTTGTATAGGGGGTATTTTCGCATCTTTAGCACGCGGTAATATCCGTAAAAAATCCCTACAAACAATGCTTGATTAATAGACGCCATTTAGCCTCTTCATATTCTATTCATTATCTATTCATTAGTTCTTCATATTGTTTGTTTAATTTATAAAATTAAAAAGGAGAGATATAGTATGAAATCGAAAAAGTGTTTAGAATGTGGCAATCAAACCTATCAGGTAGATCAAATCTGTGTCGCATGTAAAATAGGGATTTCGAGGATATACGGAGAGTTGATAGATTTATTAAAGAAAGATAAAAGATGGAACCTCCGTAAGTTACATTTAACAGAGACAGACTAAGCTTTTTGAATCTATTTAAACTTAGCCCACTTTATTCATAAATTCGTGTGAATAATATGGGTTAGAATCCAGTAAGTGCTGCCTTAGCAAAGCCAAGAAGGTATGAGGGAAAGATTCCTATAAAAAGTACCGCAAGCGTAGTAACGGCTAATACTAAACCTGTTCCGGTAGAGGTCGTAAGAGAAACTTCAACCTTTGGATCTCTCATATACATAAACATCACTATCCTGAGATAGAAAAATGCAGATATTGCACTGAAAATTACAGCGATAACAACAAGCCATGTGTATCCTGCATTTATAGCAGCAAGGAATAAGTATAATTTACCAATGAAGCCTGCGGTTGGAGGAATTCCTGTGAGGGAGAACATAAAAATCAACATAAGTGCAGCAGCCCATGGATGTTGTTTTGCAAGTCCTTCATAATCATGAATATCTTCACCTCTAAAGCCCTCGCTCCTCAACATAATAATAACAGCAAACGCCCCAATATTCATAAATGCATAAATCATTAAATAGTTCATCATGCTGGCAAGTCCATCATTATTTGCTGCGATTATACCAAGCAATGCATAACCTGCGTGTGCTATTGATGAATAGGCGAGCATTCTTTTTATATTAGTCTGGGATAAGGCAACGATATTTCCAACACCCATAGTAAGAATAGAAAGTATAATTAATATCGTAGCCCAATCTATCTTTAACGATGCAAAGGCAATCATAAAAACCCTTCCTATAACAGCAAATCCTGCCGCCTTTGGACCTACAGACATAAACGCAGTTATTGCAGTAGGTGCTCCTTCATAAACATCAGGTGTCCACATGTGGAAAGGAGCTGCTGCAATCTTAAATCCGAAGGCAACAATAATAAGCATTACAGAAAGTAACAATGCTGTATTATTTTCTAATGATCTTTCGCTTATAATTTTTGCGACTGCTTGAATATCTGTAGTGCCTGTAAGACCATAAACTATCGAGATTCCATAAAGAAGAAATGCGGAAGAAAATGCACCTAACAGAAAATACTTCAACGCAGCTTCACTTGATCTTAACTCATGTCTAATAAAACCAGCGAGAATATATGTACTTAATGCCATTAGCTCAAGACCTAAATAGAGAACAATAAGATCTCCTGCCGAGGCCATAATCATCATGCCCAATGTAGAGAAAAGGATTAGGCTATAATATTCCCCATAATTTATCCTCTCTATAGCAATATATTTAATTGAAATTAAGATTGATAATACGACGTTTATAAAGAAGATGGTTTTAAAAAAGGTACTATAACCATCTGATATATACATTCCCCAGAAGGTAGTCCCATTGGAACCGATTAATGTTAAAGATACAGCTACAACACCTGCAAGGCAAATAAGAGCTACAATCTCTTTCCTCTTTATAAAAAGATCCAAAATTAAAACTATTATTGCAAAGGTAGTCATTGTGAGTTCAGGTATTAAAGGACTTATATCAGGGAGTTGAAAATTCATCTGACTACCTCCAAGATTGTTTTTGCTATGTTAATCTCCAAACCACCACTTGTATTGACTCTATTTAAAAGGTGTTCAACAGAAACATGCATAAAACTCAAGAAGGAGTTTGGATAAACACCTATCCAAAATACAAGGACAATAAGCGGAAGGAGTGTTAAGGTCTCTCTTAAATCCATATCTGGCAAACCTATAATCTTTTCATTAATCTTCATGAAGAACACCCTCCGGTATAACCACAACATGTAAGCCGCACCAATAATAACACCGGTTGCAGCGAGCACACCAATAAGTTTATTCGCAGTAAATGCGCCAAGTAGTATTAGAAACTCACCTATAAAACCGTTTGTAGAAGGGAGCCCTATCGATGCTAAAGTAAATACCATAAAGAATGATGCATATATAGGCATTATAGTTGCTAATCCACCATAGTCAGCAATTTGTCTCGAATGAGTCCTGTCATACACTATACCGACTGATAAGAACAGTGCCCCCGTAACAACACCATGATTAATCATCTGCAAAATACCACCTTCAACTCCCTGATTATTAAGAGCAAAGATACCAAGGGTTACAAACCCCATATGGCTTACAGAGCTATAAGCAATAAGCCTCTTTAAATCAGTTTGACCAAGACATATAACAGCACCATAAATAATAGCTATAACAGAAAGAATCAACATAACTGGTGTCATTGCCTTCGAAGCGTCGGGAAAAAGCGGGAGCGAAAATCTGAGGAATCCATATGCCCCCATTTTGATGAGAATAGCTGCAAGTATCACACTTCCAGCTGTTGGAGCTTCTGTATGAGCATCAGGAAGCCATGTGTGAACTGGCCACATTGGAACCTTTACTGCAAAGGCTGCGAAAAATGCCCAGAAAAGCCATAACTGCATTGTAAATGGATATGACTTTTCCATTAATTCAAGGATATCAAATGTTCTGCCAGCATATAAATAAAGGACGATTATACCAACAAGCATTAGTACGCTTCCTACTAATGTATATAAGAAAAACTTTATTGCTGCATAAATTCTATTGGGTCCACCCCAAACTCCGATTATTAGGAACATAGGTATAAGCATCGCTTCCCAGAATATATAAAAGAGGAAAAAGTCAAGTGAACAAAAAACACCTATCATAGCAGCTGTTGTAAGCAAAATAGATATATAAAACTCTTTAATCTTCGTCTTAATTGAATACCAGGAAATCATTACACATAAGATTGCTGAAAGGACAGAAAGTAAAACTAATAGTACGCTTATACCATCAACTCCAAGATAATAATTAATATTCCATGATGGAATCCACGTGTGTTTCTCAACAAATTGCATCTTATGGGTTGTTTTATCAAACTCTGTAAATAGAGGTATAGCTAAAATAAATGTCGCTAAACTGGTTACTAATGCAACCCATTTGGTCCACAACTCCCATGACCTTCTACCAATGAGGATCAAAAGTGCACCTAAAACCGGCAGGAATATTAGGGTAGTAAGTATTGGATAACCTAATTTATTCATTATTACTTGTTCCATTTTACTCCTTCTAAATAATAAATGCTTCTAAGCTACTAATTGTCATCGCCAAACTAAAATATATAGGATTATGAAAAATGCTCCGGCAGCCATTATGATCCCATAGTGATGAACTATTCCTGTCTGAACTTTTCTCAACTTACCACTGAAAACACCTATCGCTTTTGGAACGCCGTTAACTATACCTTCAATAATCTTGGCATCAGTAAATCCAACAAGGAACTGCCTCGCTATCCAAAGTGTTGGTCTAACTATTATAAGGTTATATAATTCATCTACATAATATTTATTAAAAAGTATTAAGTATATAACCTTAAGATTCTTTGCAAGTCTAACAGGTAAATCCGTTTTCTTAAGATAAAAAATTACAGCAATTGCTATGCCAATAAGAGCTATAGTTGTAGATATCGTCATAATTCGCAATTCTTCAGCATGTGTACCGTGGAAATCAGGATGACCAACCACAGGCTCAAGAAAATGAGCAAAATGCGCACCACCGCCAAGGACAGGAGGGATTCCGACCCAACCTGCGGCTATAGCCCCTATCGCTAATATAATAAGGGGAATCGTCATGACCTTAGGAGATTCGTGCAAATGATGTTCTTCGTGATGTGTCCCTCGAAACTTTTTATGAAATGTCAGGAATATCATTCTGAAAGAGTAAAACGGTGTAAAGAAAGCTACCGATGTCATTAAAAGCCAAACAAATCTTCCTACATCGGTATGTGAAGCATAAGCAGACCATACTATCTCGTCCTTACTGAAAAATCCTGCTAATCCCGGTATGCCACCTGCACTTAATGCAGCGATAAACATAACAGCATATGTAATCGGCATATATTTTTTGAGACCCCCCATCCTTTGAATATCATTGTGGTGGACTGCATGTATAACACTTCCAGCTCCTAAAAACAGTAGAGCTTTAAAAAATGCATGAGTATATAAATGAAATACACCTGCTGCATAAGCTCCAACACCACATGCAACAAACATCATGCCAAGATGACTCAAAGTAGAATAAGCAATAATCCTCTTTATATCATTTTGTACACATGCAATTGATGCTGCAAAAACCGATGTAATTCCACCAACTATTGCTACTACATTCATTGCTATTGGAGAAAGACTAAATATCGCATTACATCTTGCAACCATGAAGACACCAGCGGTAACCATTGTAGCTGCATGTATAAGTGCGCTGACAGGGGTAGGTCCTTCCATGGCATCGGGAAGCCAAACATGCAAAGGAATTTGTGCTGACTTACCGACTGCACCGCAGAAAAGAAGTAACGCTATTAAGGTAATTAAGTCAACTTCAAATCCCAAAAAATTAACAGTATGACCAATATAATTTTTCACTTCAGAAAATACAGGGACATAATGAATCGTGCCAAAGGTCAAAAAGACCATGAATATCCCAAGGGCAAAACCAAAGTCTCCAAATCTATTAACTATAAAAGCCTTCTTACCCGCGTCAGCTGCTGATTTCTTTTCGTACCAAAATCCAATAAGGAAATATGAACAAAGTCCTACGCCCTCCCATCCAACATATAACAAAAGGAAGTTATTTGACATTACAAGCATAAGCATGAAGAAGACAAAGAGACTCAGATAAGCAAAAAATCTGTAATAACCCTTATCACCGTGCATGTATCCTATTGAATATATATGAATTAATGAACCTACCCCTGTAACGACAATGAGCATTACAGCTGTAAGTTGATCTATTAAAAATCCAACAGAAACTTTAAACTTACCTGATATTATCCAAGTATATAAGTCATAGTTGATAATTCTTCCATTAATTACATCGATAAGCGTTATTACAGATATGACAAAAGAACCTATTATGGCGAGGCACGAGGGCCAATGGGCTTTATCACGAAGAACGTCTTTCCCAATAAGTATATTAATTATAAAACCTGCAAGTGGAAGAAATGGTATTAAAACAAATAAATCCATATTTTTTATCCCTTCATTTCATGTACTTCATCCACATGAGCAGTGGGTTTATTTCTAAATAATGCTATTACGATTGCAAGACCTATAGCTGCTTCAGCAGCAGCTACTCCTATTACAAAAAAGGCCAATATTTGACCCCTTAGGTCCTGAATATAATGACTTAAAGCTATCAGATTTATGTTAACAGCATTTAGCATCAACTCTATAGACATAAACATAATTATAATGTTTCTCCTCGATAAGAACCCAAAAATCCCGATCGTAAATACAACCATACTGAGATACATATACCAACTTAAGGGAACAGCCATTTTAAGTTTTTAACCTCCTCTTAGCAAGTACAATAGCACCAATTATTGCTATAAGAAGTATTACTGAAACTATTTCAAAGGGGTATAAAAAATGTGTATACATAAGTTTTCCTAAAGCCTTTACATGCGATTCTTGTTTTATTAAATCAATTGAATAATTACCCATGGGTGCAGACACAAACGACCTAAGTGAAATGGCAATAACTACTAATAAGGCTATCGCAAATGTTAATGCAGAAGGCCATCCTCCAACAAACTTCCCAATCTTAACCTCTTCCTTGATATTTATTAAAAGTACAACAAAAAGGTATAAAACAAGGATTCCCCCCGCATAAACAATTACCTGAATAGCAGCCATGAATTCTGCATTAAGGAAAAGATACAAACCCGCTATATGTAAGAACAATAGAAGCATCCATAAAGCACTATGAACAGGGTTTCTTCTTGTTATAACAAGTATCGAAATTAAGATAATCGCGAATGAAAAATATGCAAAAAATAATCCATGAATCATGACTTTCTTCCTTTAAAAACTGCTTGGCCAGCAGGTGTTCCAAAATCTTCTGATTGAGGTCTCCAAAATTTTTTGAAATATTCTTCACCTTTCGCGCCATGCATATATTTGTCCCAATTAATTAAAAGTTTATCTTTTGTCATATAAAGATTCTCTTTAGAATAATCTGAATATTCATAATTCTCTGTTAATGCAATAGCGCCGTAAGGACACGCCTCTACACAAAAACCGCAATAAATGCATCTTAATACCTCTATTTCGTACCTCGCGACTTTACCTTTTTCCCTAAAAATACTTATACATTGTGAAGGACAAATCGTTGCACATAATCCGCAACCTACGCATTTGGGTTGTCCCGTCACTGGATGTTTAGCAAGTGCGTGTAACCCTCTAAATCCCGGAGCAATTGGCCTTCGTTCCTTAGGATATTGGATAGTCACAGCACGGGAAAATAATCTACTCAAAGTAAGCGCCAAACCTTTAAGGATTTCAATAAATAGTATCTTCTTGATAAATTCTTTAACAGTCAATCTCTCTACTCCTTACAAAATAATTTTTATTAGCCCTGTTATAAGTATATTTGCAAGGGCAACAGGAATAAGTATCTTCCAACCTATTGCCATCAACTGATCATATCTATATCTGGGTACAGTTGCCCTTATCCAATAATAGAAGAATATAAATGCATACACTTTAATCAAAAACCATACAATACCCGGAACTTGTTTAAGGAATGGTAGAATTTTAAGCACATACCACGGTAGTGTCCAACCCCCAAGGAAACACACTGTGCAAAGAGAAGCCATTATAAACATCGCTATATACTCACCAAGAAAGAATAAGGCGAACCTAAATCCGCTATACTCAACGAAATAGCCTGCCACAAGTTCGCTTTCGGCCTCTGGTAAATCAAAAGGAGTTCTATTTGTTTCAGCAACAGCTGAAATTACAAATACTACAAATGCAACTATCTGAGGTATTGCATACATCCCAAAAATAGAGTTCTCTTGAGCCCTGACTATTTCTGTTAGATTAAGTGAGCCTGACATTATCATTACACCAACAAGACTTAATCCCATGGCTATTTCATAACTTATTACTTGAGCAGATGACCTCAGACCACCAATAAATGCATACTTAGAATTAGAGGCCCAACCCGATATAAAAACTCCATAAACACCGATACCTGCCATAGCAAAAATAAACAAAAGACCCACATTTATATCAGCTATCACAAAATTATAAGAAAAAGGAATAACAGACAAATTTACCATTGCAGCAACCATAAAGATAATAGGAGCTATGTAGAAAACCGGCTTGTCTGCCTTTTCGGGTATAATATCTTCTTTAAAAAATAATTTTAAGCCATCTGCAATTGGCTGAAGAAGACCGTGTGGTCCTACCCGCATGGGTCCAAGCCTTACCTGCATATGACCTATCACCTTGCGCTCAAAATAGGTCGCATACGCTACATGTAGCAGTGTAATGCCAAGAACCACCGCAATCTTTATTGTGGCAATTACGATATTAATACCTAAATTAAGTAAACTCTCTGTTGACATTTCTATTTACCTATCACATTCTCCAAGGACTATATCAATAGTGCCTATATTAGCAATCACGTCTGCCACCAGGTGTCCTACACAAAGCCTCGGTAAAACACCTGCATGAACAAAAGACGGGGCCCTTACCCGCATCCTATAAGGTTTTCCAGAACCATCGCTAACAAAGTAAAAACCAAGTTCTCCTTTCGGAACTTCAGTAGCAACATATATTTCGCCTTCTGGTACCCTTGGTCCTCTTTTTATATAATTAAAATGTTCTGCGAGTAATTCAGTTGCTTTTGTAATCTCTTCAGGGATAGGTTGCTTTGCCATTTCTGCTAATTTCTCCTCGCTTAATTCTTTCCCTTCAGGGATTATTTTTAATGCCTTAAATTTGCAAGCAACATAACAGTTCATACAGCTTAAACATAGTTCCTGATTAATCTTGTGTGGTTTTTTCTTTTCGCCAAAAATAGCCTTAGCAGGACAAGCTCTAAGGCACATTCCACACCCTTTGCAAAGCTTCTCGTCAATAAAAAAAGCATGTTGCTGCTTAGGATGAGTCAAGGGCATCATTTTATCTTTTGGTTGGAGTACAAATCTAGATGCATCAGCCATTATTGGTCCCTCAGGCAATTTTTCGATACATTGTCTAATAATACTATTTGACTGTCGCATTTCCATCATCCTACAACGGTATCTATCATATGTATCACCCTCTGTTCCTATAGGAACCTCGAATTCAACTTTGTCATATGCATCATATGGTGCGAATTTCCTAACATCATAAGGGACACCAGAACCTCTCAATGTTGGACCTGTAAGACCCCAGTTTACAGCCTCTTCTGCAGATATAACCCCAATTCCCTTTGTTCTTTTTAGCCATATCCTATTTTGATCAATTAAAGTTTCGTATTCAAGAATCCGCGAAGGAAATTCTTCCGTAAATTTATAAAGACTATCAAGGAATTCCTGCGTAACATCGTTCCTTACTCCACCAATCCTCGGATATGTGACTGTAAGTCTTGCGCCACATATCTTCTCAAAAAGTTCAAGTATCCACTCCCTCTCTCTAAAGCAATATAAGAAAACTGTCATTGCACCGATATCAAGAGCATGCGTTGCAAGCCAAAGTAAATGATTAGAAATCCTTGACATTTCACCAACTATTGTTCTTATAAATTTTGCCCTCTCTGGTGCTTCTATCCCGAATAACTTTTCTACTGCCACACAATATCCAATGTTATTTGACATTGCAGAAACGTAATCCATTCTATCAGTAAGAGGAAGTGCTTGAAAATAACTCAAGCTTTCCCCAAGCTTTTCAATCCCTCTATGAAGATATCCCACATATGGGGTAACCTTTACAATTGTTTCTCCATCTATTTCGAGGACAAGCCTTAAAACACCGTGGGTAGCAGGATGTTGAGGACCCATATTAACATTAAGTTCTCTTGTCTCGAATATCTTTTCTAACTGTTCCATCTTATCCCTTCCAATCAAACTCTTTAAGTTGTTGAGCCTTGTTCAATACTTCTATAAAACCTGGCCAGTCATTTTCTAACTCTGGTCCTTTTAAAGGATAATCCTTTCTTAACGGGTGACCTTCCCAATCTTCTGGTAAAAGGATTCGTCTAAGGTCAGGATGTCCTTTAAATATAATTCCAAACATATCAAAGCATTCCCTTTCATGCCAGTTAGCACCAGCCCAAATGGGAACTACCGACCTTATGCTTGGATCATCCTCTGGAACCTGTGCCTTGAGACGAATTTTATTACGGTATCTAATTGAGTAAAGATTATAGATAACCTCGAATCGGGGTTCTTTTTTCTTAAGATAATCAACAGCCGTAAGGTCCTGAAGATGATCGAATGATAAAAAAGGATCATCATGTAAGTATTTGCAAATATCAAAAATCCTACCCCTCTTGACAACAACAGAAAAACGATCCTTAGATTCTATAACCTCTACAACCTCTTCAGGAAATTTTTCCTTTAATTTTTCAACTATTTCTGCAGATTCTAACCCTTTTTCATAGAATTGCGCTTTTCTTAATACTACCGCCATGGACTCCACCTTGCTTGTTCTTTCCTGATTTTTTCTTGGAGTTTCATCATTCCTTCCAATAGTGTTTCAGGTCTTGGTGGGCAACCCGGTACATATACATCGACAGGAAGAAAAGAATCACATCCCTGAACCGTGCTATAGGTTCTAAAAATACCACCCGTGCAAGCACAACTCCCCATTGCAACAACATATCTTGGCTCAGGGATCTGGTCAAATACCCTTCTTACAACCGGAGCCATCTTTTTTGTAACAGTCCCTGCAACAATCATACAGTCTGACTGTCGAGGTGATCCCCTGAAAATTATCCCAAACCTGTCAAAATCATAATGTGATGCGCCCACGGCCATCATCTCAATAGCACATCAAGCAAGTCCAAATGTTGTTGGCCAAATCGAAGACAATCTACTCCAGTTAACAAACTTATCAAGAGTGGTAATAATAACATTAGGTGGTAGTATCTTTGTATCTTCTTCTACCTGGATGAGGCCGATTGTTGATGTATCAATCAACATCTCCTAACTCCTTATAAAAGTTTATTTAATCCCATTGAAAAGCTTCTTTTCTCCAAGCGTAAATGTAGCCCACTAATAATATCAGAATAAAAATTACCATTTCTATAAAGGCATAGATTCCAATCCTGTCAAAAACCACTGCCCAAGGATAAATAAAAATAGCCTCAACATCAAATACTACAAAAAGCATTGCTATAATATAAAACCTTATTGAGAATCTATAACGAGGTTCTCCTACGGGTGTAATCCCTGATTCATAAGGCATGAGTTTTTCATAATAATATTTTTTCGGCCTGAAAATTACACCTATAAGCAATGCCCCAAAGCCGAATGCGGAGCCAATAAGGATAAAAATCAAAATTGGTAAATATTCTGATGGTAAATAAGTTCCCGGCATAAGCGGTTATGTTATACTTAAAAGTATCGACTCTTGTCAAGTAAAATTTTTATTTTTTAAGTTATGCTGATATATAATTAATTTTATTTTTAAAAAACTTAGGGGGTAAGATGTTCAAAATACTAAAGAAGACGGAACTTTCGGAGGCAGTCACTTTATTCGAAATTGAAGCAGAAGATATAGCTAAAAAGGCAAGAGCAGGAAATTTCTTTATCCTTAAAATTAACGAACAGGGTGAAAGGATTCCACTCACAATTGCCGATTTTGACAGAGAAAAAGGTACTATAACTACGGTATTTCAAAAAATAGGTAAAACAACCTATCAGCTCGGAACATTAAATGAAGGTGATTTTATAAAAGATATTATCGGACCACTCGGGAATCCCACCCATATCGAAAATTTTGGTACTGTAGTATGTGTTGGTGGTGGAGTCGGAATCGCCCCTATATATCCGATTGTACGTGCACTAAAAGAAGCTGGGAATAAAATAATTTCTATCATTGGAGCAAGAACGAAAAATTTGATCTTCTGGGAAGAAAAGATGCGTATCGTCTCTGATGAATTGATTATTACAACGGATGACGGCTCTTACGGAAGAAAGGCGGTAGTAACAGTCCCATTAGATGAACTCCTTAGAACAAATAAAGACATAAAATTGGTAATAGCAATTGGTCCTGCAATTATGATGAAATTCGTTTGCATTACAACTGAAAAATATAATGTAAAAACATTAGTCAGTCTTAATTCTATAATGGTGGACGGAACGGGTATGTGCGGTGCGTGTAGGGTGGAAGTCGAAGGACAAACAAAATTTGCGTGTGTTGACGGTCCTGAATTTGATGGACATAAAGTCGATTTTGATCTTCTTATGGCAAGGCAAAGGATGTACTTAGAGGAAGAAAGGTTAGCACTCGATAAATATCAAGAAAAAATTGGGGGCAAATAAAAATGGAAGACAAAAAAAAGAGAAATAGAGTAAAAATGAGGGAACAATCTCCTAATGAGCGAATACAAAATTTTATGGAAGTTCCTTATGGTTACACCCCAGAAGAGGCAAAAGAAGAGGCTTCACGATGTCTTTCATGTTTAAAGCCAACTTGTAGGAGCGGGTGTCCTGTTGAAGTAGACATCCCTTCTTTTATAAAACTTATAAAAGAAGGCAAATTCATAGAAGCAGCATGGAAGATTAAAGAAAAAAATGCCCTTCCCGCTGTGTGTGGAAGAGTATGTCCTCAAGAAATACAATGTGAGTCTCTTTGTGTTCTTGGGAAAAAAGGTGAGTCTGTAGCAATAGGGAATCTTGAAAGATTTGTAGCTGATTATGAAGCAGATTTTGGAGAACTATATATCCCTCAAAAAGCTAAACCAACTGGAAGAAGGATAGCAATAATAGGTTCGGGTCCTGGAGGATTAACATGTGCAGCAGACCTAATCAAATTAGGACATGAGGTTACATTATTTGAAGCGTTACATAAACCAGGAGGAGTTCTAATTTATGGAATCCCTGAATTCAGACTTCCAAAAAAGATTGTTGAAAGAGAAGTCGAATATATAAAAAAACTCGGGGTTAAAATAGTTTTAAATGCGGTTATCGGTAAATTATACACGGTTGATGAGCTTCTAAATGGGTATAAATATGACGCATGCTTTATAGCAACAGGAGCTGGCTTACCTATATTTTTAGGGATACCGGGTGAAAATCTTAATGGTGTTTATTCTGCAAATGAATTCTTGACAAGGGCAAATCTTATGAAAGCCTATCTTTTCCCCGAATATGATACACCTATCAAAAGAGGTAAAAAAGTAGCAGTATTTGGTGGTGGGAATGTTGCCATCGATGCGGCAAGGGTTGCATTAAGGCTCGGTGCAGAAAAGGTTTATTTAATTTATAGACGCTCTGAATCAGAGATGCCAGCGAGAAAAGCAGAAATCCACCACGCAAAAGAAGAAGGCATAGAATTTATGTTCCTTACAAACCCTGTAAGATTTATTGATGATGGCAAAGG
>CAYOJI010000022.1:0-3383 GCA_964404225.1 uncultured Nitrospiraceae bacterium | reverse complement strand
TGTTTGTGCTGTCGAATGTATTAGGATGGAATTAGGAGAGCCTGATGAGTCAGGTAGAAGAAGTCCGATTCCGATTAAAGGTAGCGAATTTGAGATTGAAATAGATATAGGGATACCTGCTATCGGTACTCGATCAAATCCTCTTCTGCTAAAAACAATTCCTGATTTAAAGTTAAATAAAAAGGGCTATATTGTAGCAGATCCAGAAACTGGCATGACTTCAAAAGAAGGGGTATTTGCTGGCGGAGATATAGTAACGGGATCAGCCACTGTTATCCTTGCAATGGGTGCAGGTAGAAAAGCAGCTAAAGCAATCAATGAATATCTTAAATGGAAATTCTGGGATTTTAAAAATGGATAAAGTTCACAATCCGAAATCCCGTTGAGGTCAGAAATTACTACTTTATTGCAACTTTTTTTCTACAAAGTCTTTCAATAAAAATGATATCTTTTTTATCTCATCTGTTTGGGGCAGATGTGAAATGAGATGGTCGATATACTTTCTTTCTAATAATATTTTAAAAGAGGGATAAAAATTCAAATCGAATATCCATGAAAGTTGCAAAAGTTTAAAGTCATTTAAAGATCGGATATTGGAAAGAGATACGATCCTCTTATCATAAAAATTTGAGACGATATCTTTTGAATAATCAGGAACATCCGGTAAACCTAAGCCAACAGCCGATGCCCTCTCATTAGATGGACTATCATAATAGTCCAAAAAGACTCGCCAAATGTCAAGCTTATCTGCGTCTCTTATTAATTTTATAAAAAAAATTATTTCGTCTTTCTCATTTTGGGGTATCGAAAATGCATTATGGAACTTAACTGCCTTGATAATCAATTCTTGCTCATTATTATTAAGATCAGAAAGAACACCTTCATCTTCTAAAATTTGCGAACCGAGAAAACCATGATTAACAGACACGCGATCATTAAATGTCTTGAATCTTGCGTACTGTGGAAATCTTCCTATATCATGAAATAGTGCTATCGTTTCAGATAGCATCCGTTCGTTATCGTTCAAAGATAATTCACTCGCTATCTTTTTCGCATTTGCACATACTTCATAGGTATGTTTTTCCTTAAGAAGAATATTTTTTTGTTCGTTATTATCCATTAAATAAAAGGATCTGACATATTTTAAAAACCATTGCCTAAAATTATCTAAGTCATTTTTCGTCATAATAAGAGGTCAAGAATTTTTTCTTGGTATTTATATAGAATAATATCAATGTCCTATACAGAACAAGATATTTTTTTCATGCTTTTAGCTTTAGAGGAAGCAAAAATTGCCTTTAAACAAGGTGAAGTTCCAGTTGGTTCTGTGCTTGTTAAAGGCAATTTGATTATTGGGAAATCGCATAACTTAAAAGAAAGTTCTAATGATCCCACTGGACATGCTGAAATTATTGCCTTACGTGAAGGGGCAAACAAAATAGGAAATTGGAGACTATCAGAAGCAACTCTATATGTAACTAAAGAACCATGTATAATGTGTGCGGGTGCAATGATAAATGCAAGATTAGGGAGACTCGTTTACGGATGTAAAGATGAAAAAGGTGGTGCGGTTGACAGCCTTTACAACATACTTTCTGATAATAGACTAAATCACCGTGTAGAGGTTATCTCGGGTGTTTTAAAAGAGGAGTGTATAGAGCTTTTGAAAAAATTCTTCCAAAGTAAAAGATAAATTAAAATTAAAAGATGTGGTTGAGAATTTTAAAATTAAGGAGAGGTGCCGGAGTGGTTGAACGGGGCGGTCTCGAAAATCGCTGTGGGGTATCTCCACCGAGGGTTCGAATCCCTCCCTCTCCGCCAGAATTCTTGAGCACGCACCCAGCAGACAAAGAGAGGATAAAAAACATCGAGAGATTAATTCCTGAAGCAATGAGATATTATAGACAATGAAAATATCTATGTCCTAACCTGAATGAGATGGAATATTTGACAAATCACAAATAATTACTTTATGATTTTTTTTCTATTTCAAAGTTTTTAATAGACAATTTATAAAATAAAATGTATTTCCAGGAACTAATTTTAAAACTTCACGAGTTCTGGTCTAAAAAAGGCTGTATATTATTACAGCCTTATGATTTAGAGGTTGGTGCAGGGACCTTCCATCCTGCTACCTTCTTCAGGGTATTAGGTCCAGAACCATGGAAGACAGCATATGTTGAGCCCTCAAGAAGACCCACGGATGGTAGATATGGAGAAAACCCTAACAGATTACAACATTATTATCAATATCAGGTTATAATAAAACCATCGCCACCAGATAGCCAAGAAATTTATCTTGAAAGTCTATCTTATTTAGGCATCGATCCACTTAGACACGATATAAGATTCGTTGAAGATGATTGGGAATCTCCAACCCTGGGGGCATGGGGATTGGGGTGGGAGGTATGGCTTGATGGAATGGAAATTACACAATTCACATATTTTCAACAAGTAGGGGGGATAGACCTTAAACCCGTCTCTCTTGAATTAACATATGGACTTGAAAGAATTGCAATGTATTTGCAAGAAGTTGACAGTGTCTTTAACATTGAATGGTGCAAAGGGATCAAATATGCTGAAATACATCATCAAGGAGAGGTAGAATTTTCAAAATACAATTTCGACTATGCTGATACCGAACTTTTGACAAAACAGTTCGATACATACGAAAAGGAATCAATAAGACTTAATAAACTGGGGCTTGTACTGCCATCTTATGAATTCTGTCTCAAATGCTCACACACTTTTAACCTACTTGATGCAAGAGGAGTTTTATCTGTTACAGAAAGGACAGGATATATTGCTCGAGTAAGAAACCTTGCAAGGCTATGTGCGAAAGCTTACCTAAAACAGAGAGAAGAGATTGGGTTCCCTCTTTTAAATATTAAATTATAAAAATATCCAAACACTATGCTTGTTTCTTTAACCGTCTTCCGCGTGTAGGTAGCGAAACGTTAGGGGGTATGTCCCTTGAGCGGACATTGTGAAATTTTTGGGGTTACCCATCTTGGCGAAGGGTAGCGTCCCCGAAGGGGCGAATCTTTACTGTCTGAAGCCGTGAGGCCAAGTTTAAAGATTCGAGCAAACCGAGACATTAGAATGGGTCAAAAATTTCACTCAGGGAGCGAAAGGAATATACCCCGGTAATTTGGATTTTTAACACCCCCTAAAGACTTGCTACTTCCCTTCCAATTCGTATGATTGACAGGAATTTATAAAGAGATTATATTATTAAAATTTTTTAAATAGTCTAAATAATTTTAATGTTTATAAAAAGAATACATATCTTAGTTTGCGTTTATTTATTAATGTGGGCAGTTACTCCGGTATTGTCAAGTCTTTTATGCAAATTCTCTTAAAGGGTCTATTCTCAATGGTTT
>CAYOJI010000021.1:0-26621 GCA_964404225.1 uncultured Nitrospiraceae bacterium | reverse complement strand
TGTCAATTTTGTGGAAACAATACCTTTTCAGCGAGATTATTTTTGAGGAAAGGCGTTAACTTGACTTCAATTTTTTAAAAATTTATAATAGTTTTTTTAAATATGGGAACATATACAACTTATCATCCACATAAGATTAAGAGAAAAAGGACTCATGGTTTTCTAAAGAGAATGAGTTCCCCGGGCGGTCGTAAAGTGTTAAAAAGGAGAAAAGCTAAGGGGCGTAAAAGCTTGACAGTTTGAAAGCCAATAATTTTTTGCGTTCTTTGCCAAGGAAACATGATTTTGAAGCTGTATTTAAAAATGGTGTTACCTTGGCGTCTAAATATCTTGTTATATACGCAAAGAAAAATGAATTCAATTATCACCGCTTGGGTATCTCTGTCAGCAAAAAAATTGGCAGTGCTGTAAGGAGAAATAAAATAAAACGTTTGCTGAGAGAGGCTATGAGAAAACTTGGGGACAAACTATCGAAATATTATGATTTCGTAATCATTGGCCGTACAGCCTCAAAAGATGCTAAACTTGAAGATTTTATAAAGGAGATAGATATCTTTATAAAAAAATTATGAAAAAATTTTTTATATTTCTTATAAACTTATATAAGTATATATTATCTCCTCTTTTTCCTATTAGCTGTAGGTTTACACCGACGTGCTCTGAATATTCTATTGCAGCATTAAATAAATATGGGACATTCAAAGGAATATATTTAACTATACGGAGGCTTTTGAGGTGTCATCCTTTCCACGCTGGAGGATATGACCCTCTAAAATAAAAATGGAAAACAGGATACTTATTGCCCTTGCACTTGCTTTCTTGATCTTAATTACATATCAATTTTTGATTTTAAAGTCACAACCCCAAGAATCACAAAAACAACCGAAATCAGTCGAAAAGGAACCAATTACGCATACGCCTTCTATTCCTTCGACTCCTTTAGAAAAAACGGAGAAGGTTATCCCTAAAATCGAAAATACATTAGTCGAAACTAAGGAGATAAAGATAGAAAATGAATTATATTTGGCCACTTTCACAACAAAAGGGGCAACGTTAAAACATTTTGAGCTTAAAAAATATAAGGATGAATTCGGTAAGAATGTTGTCTTGCTGAAAAGTCCCGGGATAAAAGCCCCTTTAGCCATAGGCTCCAATGAAGATTTTGAATTTATGGATGTAAATTTTAGTTTTACAGGAAAAGATTTATCTTTAGATGAAAAACAAAAAAGTGGTTCAATTATTTTTGAATATAGAGTCAAAGATCTTTTTATAAAAAGAACATATACATTTTATCACGATTCTTACAAAATAGATATAAAAGATGAAATAACAGGACTTTCTGATTATTGGATAACACTTGGGTCTAATTTCGGTATCCAAGATAAAAAACATACCTTCGTCCATATTGGTCCTGTAATTTTAAAAGATACTGACAGGATTGAATTTAATCCGGATAAACTTGAGGAGCCAAAGACTTACAAAGGCAACCTAAAATGGATAGCGCAAGAAGATAAATACTTTTTCGCCTCTATTGTCCCACTCACAGAAGTAAAGGAAGCTAAGATATGGAAACAAAAAGACTTAGCCATAATGGCTTTTAGGGGAAATCCTAATGTAAATAGTTTTGTTTTATATGCTGGGCCTAAAGAATACGATACACTGAAGACATTCAATCTTGGACTTGAACATATTATCGACTTTGGGTTCTTTTCAATTATAGCTTTACCACTTTTCTGGATACTAAAACTATTCTATAAAATAACCCATAATTATGGATGGGCAATTATTTTACTTACCATTATTATTAGGATACCCTTTATACCCTTGATTAACAAAAGCCAGAAGTCTATGAAAAAGATGCAGGAATTACAACCAAAAATGGCAGAGTTAAGAGAAAAATATAAAAAGGATCCACAAAGGCTTCAACGAGAGATGATGGAGCTTTACAAAAAATATAAAATAAATCCTGTTGGTGGATGCCTTCCTATACTTTTACAAATCCCTGTATTTTTTGCACTTTATAAAATATTACTCATAGCTATTGAATTGCGGAATGCCCATTTTATGTTATGGATAAAAGACCTCTCAGCACCCGATACACTTTTTGGCCATATTCCCGAATGGTTTCCATTAATAGGTGGTTTTGCCATTGGGCCGCTTCCAATACTTATGGGGATTTCCATGATCATTCAACAAAAAATGACCCCCACATCTCTTGACCCAACACAAAACAAAATTATGATGCTTATGCCTATAATATTTACTTTTCTATTTTTAAATTTTGCTTCAGGCCTTGTACTTTACTGGCTTGTGAATAATATTCTTAGTATCATTCAACAGTTTTATGTTAATAAAAAGCTTGCAAAAGAAGCTTAATAATCTAAAATTCACTTTTATAAATCAAACAAAAAATGTTAAATGACGATACAATAGCAGCAATTTCAACTCCATTCGGAGAGGGGGGTATAGGAATTGTAAGATTGAGTGGAAAGGATTCTCTGGACATAGTTGATAAGATATTTTTTTCTCCAAAAAATAAGAGGGTTAAAGAATTGCAATCTTATAGAATTATTTATGGCTATATAATTGACCCTGCAACAGGTGAGAAGATAGACGAGGTTATTGTATCCGTAATGAAATCGCCATATTCCTATACCAGAGAAGATGTTATTGAAATAAACTGCCATGGAGGCATGATACCCCTCCGAAAAACTCTGGAACTTGTTTTAAAACAAGGTGCGCGACTTGCTGAGCCAGGTGAATTCACTAAAAGAGCATTTATAAATGGCAGAATAGACCTTAGTCAAGCAGAAGCTGTTCTTGACTTAATAAGGGCAAAGACCGAAGAAAGTAGTAGGATAGCACTTGAACAACTTCAAGGGGGTCTATATGAAAAGATAACTGCTCTTCGTGACACTCTTACTGAAATTTGTGTTCATGTTGAAGCCTATATTGATTTTCCAGAAGACGAAATTGAGGTAAAATCTGATCAGACTTTGTTAGAAAACCTTAGAAATGTGAGGACAGAACTTGGGGCTCTTCTAAAAACATACGATGAAGCCAGATTTTTCAGGGAAGGACTCGCGACAGCCATAGTTGGAAGACCAAACGTAGGCAAATCATCTTTACTGAATGCTTTACTGAAAAAGAATCGCGCAATAGTGACGGAAATCCCGGGGACAACAAGAGACATAATAGAAGAATATCTTAATATAAAAGGACTTCCAGTCAGGATAATGGACACAGCGGGAATTAGAGATGTGGAAAATATAGCAGAAAAAGAAGGCGTTAGGAGAAGCTTAAAAAGCATCGAAAATGCAGACCTTGTAATTGCTATGTTTGATAGAAGTGAGCCTCACCGTATAGAAGATTTAGAAGTTATAGAAAAGATAAAAAACAAAAATATCATTGTAGTATTCAACAAATGTGATCTGCTACCCCTCCTTGACAAAAAAATGATTATGTCGCTACTTTTGCCATATACATCAAATTTCCTTGATATATCTGCACTCCAAGGCGATGGAATTGAAGAATTAAAAAATAAGATTTTTGAATCATGCCTAAAAGACTGGAAGGAAGAAAGGGAAGGGATAGTCATATCAAACATTAGACACAAGTTAGCTATTGAAAAGGCTTCTGAAGCTATTGAGCGGGCTATTCTTGCCTTAAGTGAAGGTCACCCTCTCGAGATTTTTGCGTTAGAATTAAGAGAGGCGATGGATAGACTTGGTGAAATAGTGGGAATTGTAACAACAGATGACATATTAAACAAGATATTCAGCGAATTTTGTATTGGGAAATAACCTTTATTAAAAGTCTACAGGAGGCATCATGGAGTGTATTCAGGAAAAATTTAAGAAATACTGTAACTGCACATATGAACCATGTGAGAAAAAAAATAGATGTTGCGAATGTCTTCACTATCATAGGAGAATGGGGGAACTACCAGCATGCTTTTTTAGCGCAGAATATGAAAAGACATATGACCGCTCTATCTCAAACTTTATTCGTATGCATAAAAAGTAATATTCTTCATGTCAGTAATCAGTGGTCAATGGTGATTAATGATATACTATTTAGGGATAGAATTATCTAATGCCGGTGTGGTGGAATTGGCAGACGCGCCGGACTCAAAATCCGGTGGGGGCAACTCCGTGTGGGTTCGACTCCCACCACCGGCACCAAAGATTTTTAAATGCTCTGTAAAAATTTGGAATTGCTAATAAATCCAAAAAATTTGTAGAATAAATAAATCTTTATGAAGCGATTTTTGAAAAAAACAATCCTGTGTGCAGGTGCTATCTCAAGATTAATTATAGGGATAGGTGCTTCTTCATTATTACTTGCCTTTTCGTTAAAAAAACCTTTAAAATCTCTTTTCTTAAAAAATCGAATAAATAATAAATAATAAACTATCCTCCATCACATCCAGCTTAACTATAAGTTGTTATCTCTCCCAAAGCCCATGCTACATTTATTCTCACCTCTGGATTAACATCTTTTAGTGCAGCGATAAGAGGATCAACAGCCCTTTCATCCTTTATCTTCCCAAGAGCAATTACAACGTTTTCTCTTATTGAAGGATCATCGTCATTTAGTTTAGCAATTAAAGGCTCTACTGCAGGCGCCCCTATCTTGCCTAATGCCCATACTACATTCTCCCTTACTCGTGGATCAGGGTCTTTAAGGGCAGATATGAGGGGTTGTATTGCTCTAACATCCTTAATCTTTCCAAGGGCTTCTACTACACTTTCTCTAATTAAAGCATTTTCGTTTTTTAAAGCTTTAATTAAAGGCTCTACTGCAGGCGCCCCTATCTTGCCTAATGCCCATACTGCATTCTCCCTTACTCGTGGATCAGGGTCTTTAAGATTCTCAATTAAAGGCTCTACTGCAGGTGCCCCTATCTTACCTAATGCCCATACTGCATTCTCCCTTACTCGTGGATCAGGGTCTTTAAGATTCTCAATTAAAGGCTCTACTGCAGGTGCCCCTATCTTACCTAATGCCCATACTGCATTCTCCCTTACTCGTGAGTCTTCGTCCTTTAAAGATGCGATTAGAGGCTCAACTGCACGAGAATCTTTTATTTTTCCGAGTATTTCTGCTACTCTATATCTAACACGAGAATCTTCGTTACTTAAGGCATAAATTAAAGGTTCAACAGCGGCACTTCCTATCTCGATTAATCCCCATACTGCATTTTCCTGCACTCTATTATTTTCATCCTTAAGGGCATTAATGAGCGGATCAATAGTCCTTTTATCTTTTATACCACCTAATGCCCAAGCTGCGTTTTCGCGCATCCGCGAATCTCCATGCTTAAGTGCATTAATAAGAGGCTCAATAGCAGGAATCCCTATCTCTCTCAATGCCCATACTGCGTTCTCCCTTACTCGTGAGTCTTCGTCCTTTAAAGATGCAATTAGAGGCTCAACTGCACGAGAATCTTTTATTTCCCCAAGCGCTTCAGCCACACTCCATCGTACACGAGGATTAGGGTCTTTCAAAGACTCAATTAATGGTTCAACCGCTGGTCGTCCTATTTCGCCAAGTGCCCATATCGCGTTTTCCCTTACACGTGCATCTTCATTTTTTAAAGCACTTATTAAAGGATAAATAGCGGGGATGCCTATTTCGCCAAGTGCCCATATCGCACTCCATCTAACATCTGAATCTTCATCTTTAAGGGCAAGAATTAAAGGTTCTATTGCTCTTGCATCCTTTATTTTCCCTAAAGCTTCAACAGCCTTCTCACGTACACGTGCATCTTCATCTTTTAGTGCGGCTATTAATGGTTCAACAGCCTTTGCATCTTTCATCCTTCCTGGGCTCATGTTACCCTCCTCCTCTTCTAACTCTTTTTCCTTTAATTAAGCGGGGATACTATTAGAAAAATATATTTCAAAACTTTTGTCAATATCTGCAATGTTATAAATATATTTTCGAACTAAAAGAGCCCGATTGCTTCACGAACTAATTGCATAGTCTCTTCAGCTACTTTTCTTGCTTTTTTTGTTCCTTTATCCACAATACCATAAAGAATGTCAGGATTATTTAAAAGCTCATTACGTCTCTTCCATATAGGTTCAAGAATATTGAATACATTTTTAATAAGGATTTTTTTGCAGTCGATGCAACCAATACGCGCTGTTCTACAGCCTTCTGCTACTTCTTGTTGTTCTTGATCGGAAGAGAAAATTTTGTGGAGCTGAAAAACTGGAGATAGTTCAGGATTGCCAGGATCTGTCTTTTTAATCCTTGCGGGATCTGTAACCATTGTTTTGATTTTTTGCTCGACTACATTTGGGGCATCTGAAAGATAAATCGCATTATTATAGGTTTTTGACATCTTTCTCCCGTCTGTACCTACTACTTTAGGGAACTCAGTAAGTAAAGCTTGAGGTTCAGGAAATATTTCCTTATAAAAATTATTAAATCTTCTTGCTATCTCACGGCTTATTTCAAGGTGAGGAACCTGATCAATACCTACAGGCACATACTTTGCTCTATATATAATAATATCAGCAGTTTGTAATAATGGATAACCAAGAAATCCATATGTAGAGAGATCTCTATCTTTTAATTCCTGTTGTTTTTCTTTATAAGTAGGGACTCTTTCTAACCAACTGATAGGTGTTATCATAGAAAGTAGCAAGTGAAGTTCTGCATGTTCAATAACCCTTGATTGAATAAAAATAGTACATTTTTCTGGGTCAAGACCTGCTGCCAAAAAATTGATAAGGATGTCCTGTGTATATTCTTTTATAGACGATGTATCGGTATAAGCCGTAGTCAGACTGTGCCAATCAGCTACAAAATAATAACAATCATATTTATCCTGAAGTTTTACCCAGTTTTGAAGAGCCCCTACAAGATTACCAAGATGTAATCTACCGCTTGATTGCATGCCACTAAGAACCCTCTCTCTATCCATAATACGTCACCTCTAATTAAATTTAATTTTTATTTTAGAACAAGTTTAGAATATTCAAAAATAGATCCACTAAAGGGATAATAAAATAATGTGCAATTCCTGTGATAATAAGTAGAATTACTATCAAAAATCCAAATGGCTCTATTTTACTAAAAGAAATGGCTTGCTTATATGGAAGTATACCAATCAAAACCCTACCACCATCAAGGGGTGGTATAGGAATCATATTAAATGCAGCAAGAATTACATTTATAACTACACTTGCCTTAAACATCATGATTAAAGGTCTCAATATAGATGAGCTAATCATATCTGGCAAAAAGCCAGCTAATGGATAAAGAAGAAACTTAAGAATTAGGATGCTTGATATAGAAAGCAGGATATTAGTTATAGGACCTGCTGCTGCAGAGATAGCCATATCTCTTCTTGGATTTTTAAAATTCATTGGGTTTATTGGAACGGGTTTGGCGTAACCAAAAACAAATTGACCATTAGTAAATATTATAAGCATTAAGGGCATGACAATAGTGCCAAGAGGATCAATATGAGCAATTGGATTCAATGTAAGCCTTCCCATTATCTTCGCGGTAGGATCACCCAACTTATTAGCAATAAATCCATGTGAAATCTCATGAAATGTGATAGCAATCAAAACAGGGAAAATCGAAATTATTAATTGTCTTGCTAAATTTGAAAAATCCAAAATCCTTTATCCTTTACAAAAAGCTTTTTTAAGTCCTTTTGAGGAGTTAAACAAACCTATCATTAAATAAGATTTTAATCGATTTTAAAAAATTAAAAAATACCTTCCCTTCATTCCTGTATATAAAATGCAAAAAGATAGGAATGATGTATCAAAAATGAAGATTTTTTAAATATTATTGAAACCCTTCTTCGTCTTTCTGTAGAAAAATATTAAAAATTATTATTGAAATCAATAAATTCTTTAGTAAATATACTTTGTATAAAAAAATATTGTCAAGGTATATTGAAGCATTATATAATAAATAATTAAATGACTGCCATAGTCATAATTCCTGCGCGTTATGATTCTACCCGTTTCCCGGGAAAAGCCCTTTATCCCTTAAACGGATTCCCTTTGGTACAACATGTCTATGAAAGGGCTAAACGCTCACGCCTTGTGAAAGATGTAATTGTAGCAACAGATAGCGAGGAAATATTAAAAAAAGTGCATTCTTTTGGCGGTAAAGCAATCTTGACCGACAAGAAACATAATTCAGGAACTGACAGGATAGCAGAGGTTGCTACATCTTTAAATTATAATATAATTGTTAACGTGCAATGTGATGAACCTCTAATACAGCCTGAAATGATCGACGATGTTATTACCATACTTGATGATGAAAGAGCCTCCATAGGAACTCTTGTAAAAAAAATCGAAGACCCTCGCGAAATAACTGATCCCAATATCGTTAAAGTAGTTGTTGATAAAGAAGGATTTGCAATATATTTTTCGAGAGCGCCAATACCTTATTATCGAGACGAATGGAAACTTCAGAGTATAGAGCAAAGGGGAGAGGTTGGAGATGTAAAAAGTATATTCGAGATCCAAACTCCAAGTTCTATACCCCACGCTTCCTACTGGTACAAACACATAGGTATTTATAGTTATAGAAAGGAAGTTTTAATTTCTTTTGCTAATATGCAACCCACAAAGCTCGAGTTAATAGAGAAACTTGAACAGCTACGCGCCATAGAAAATGGCCTTCGGATTAAAATCAAAGAAACTCATTTTGAAACATATGGGGTTGACACTCCAAAAGATATAGAAAGGATAAAAAAATGTCTAAATATATCTTTGTAACAGGTGGGGTCGTTTCGGCTCTTGGCAAAGGCATCGCAGCAGCTGCAACAGGTGCGCTACTTGAAGCGAAAGGATTGAAAGTAACACTTCAAAAATTGGACCCTTATATAAATGTCGATCCAGGTACATTAAGTCCATTTCAACACGGAGAGGTATTTGTTACTGACGATGGTGTTGAGACAGATTTGGACTTAGGACATTATGAGAGATTTACTTCAATAAGAACATCGCAAGCAAATAATTATACAACGGGGAAAATATATTACAATGTGATTACTAAAGAAAGAAAAGGAGAATACTTAGGAGAGACTGTACAAGTCGTCCCCCATATAACCGATGAAATTAAAAAAGCCATTAAGTCTGTAAGTAATGATTACGATGTTGTTATTGTTGAAATTGGTGGAACTATTGGAGATATAGAAAGCCTTCCTTTTCTTGAAGCTATAAGACAACTTCGTTATGACGTTGGGAGGGAAAATGTTCTATATATTCACCTTACTTTAATTCCATATGTTAAAACAGCAGGAGAACTCAAAACAAAACCAACTCAGCACAGCGTAAAGGAATTCAGAGAGATAGGTATTCAACCTGATATACTTTTATGCAGAACTGAAATTCCCCTTCCACCAGATACAAAAAAGAAGATAGCAATACACTGTAACCTCGATATAGATGCTGTTATTTCAGCAATAGATGTAGAAACTATTTATGAAGTTCCTATAGTTTTACATAATGAAGGACTTGACGCACTTATAGATAGAAAGCTAAATCTAAACAGATGCGAACCTGACCTATCGCGCTGGATAAATATAGTAAAAAGGATTAAGGAACCACAACACGTAGTAAATATCGCAATAGTAGGAAAATATACTGGACTAAAGGACTCTTACAAAAGCCTCATGGAAGCCCTTGTTCATGGTGGTATTGCCAATAATACAAGGGTTAATATTCAATGGATTGATTCAGAAGAAATCGAAATTCATGGCCCTGACAGATATCTATCCGAAACTGATGGAATTCTTGTTCCTGGGGGGTTCGGCTATAGAGGGATCGAGGGAAAGATTTTAGCAGTAAAATACGCTCGAGAGAAAAAAATACCATTTTTTGGAATATGTCTCGGGATGCAGTGCGCCGTAATCGAGTTTGCAAGAAACGTCTGCGGCTTATCTGCCAACAGTACTGAATTTGATTTACATACAAAGCATCCTGTTATTTACCTTATGGAAAAATGGTATGACTTTAGAAAAGGCAAGATCGAGGAACGTTCAGAAAACTCACATAAAGGCGGCACAATGAGATTAGGAGCGTACCCTTGCGTTCTGCAAGAAAACACAAATGCCTTTAGAGCATATGGCGTTAAAGAAATTTCCGAAAGACACAGACATCGATATGAATTTAACAATTATTATAGAGAAATACTTACTAAACATGGTTTAAAGATAAGTGGCATAAGCCCTGATGGAGAGCTCGTGGAGATAATCGAAATTCAAGATCATCCATGGTTCGTGGGTTGTCAATTCCATCCCGAGTTTAAATCAAGACCCACAGAGCCCCATCCTTTATTTAGGGCATTCATAGAAGCTTCTCTTAAAGAAAAGAGGGCTTTATTCCCCTATCTTGCTATTGAAAAGAAATAGGAAAATATGTACCCAAAAGTGACGAAGGTTATCCAAATAGCTAATATAAAATTTGGTGGTAATAATCCACCTTTAATAATAGCAGGCCCATGTGTTATTGAAAGCGAAGATATTGTTTTCTACATTGCAAATGTCCTAACACAGATTTGCAATAAGTTCAATCTTCCGCTTTTATTTAAGAGTTCTTATGATAAGGCTAATAGGTCATCCCTTTTTTCCTTCAGAGGACCTGGATTGGAAAAGGGGCTAAGGATTCTTGAAAATGTGAGAAGCAAGTTCGATATTCCAATTATTTCTGATGTCCATTCAGTTGATGAAATTAAAAAAGCATCAGAAATTCTTGATGTCCTTCAAATTCCTGCTTTTCTATGCAGACAGACTGATTTAATATTAGCAGCTTCTAATACCGGCAAACCTGTAAACATCAAAAAAGGCCAGTTTCTTGCACCTTGGGATATAAAAAATGTTATTGAAAAATTTATTTCGACAGGTAATGAAAATCTTTTTATTACCGAAAGAGGCACTTGTTTTGGATATAATAACTTAATAGTCGACTTCAGAAGTTTTGCGATTATGCGCTCTTTCGGATATCCAGTTGTTTTCGATGTCACACATAGTCTTCAACTTCCCGGGGCAATGGGTAAAAGCTCAGGAGGACAGAGGGAATTTGCTCCATCATTTATAAAAGCATCTATAGCAGCAGGAGTTGATGGGCTATTTATGGAGGTTCATCCAGAACCTGAAAATGCATTATGTGATGGACCTAATATGATAAAATTGGATGATGTTGAAAGGTTACTTGCTAAGGTTAAAACTCTTAGCGAATTTTTAAAGGAAGATTAATAAGGCATGGAAACAATACTTGACATTGCAAAGAGGGTTTTGAAAATCGAGGCAGAAGCTGTTTATTCTTTAATTGATAAACTTAATAACAATTTTGAAAAAGCAGTTGAAATGATTTTTGAAAGCAAAGGGAGAGTTGTCGTTATCGGAATGGGCAAGTCAGGTCTTGTAGGTAGAAAGATCGCTGCAACGCTGTCTTCAACAGGCACTCCTGCATTCTTTCTTCATCCTGCAGAGGCAAGTCACGGCGATCTTGGGATGGTTACATCTAATGATGTCATAATTGCAGTTTCGAATAGCGGCGAAACAGAGGAAATAATTGGATTGATACCATTTTTAAAAAGATATAATGTTAAAATAATCTCGATAACAGGTAACCAAAATTCTACGCTTTCAAAAGCAGCAGATGTAATTCTTGATGTTTCTGTTAAAGAAGAAGCTTGTCCAATAGGTATTGTTCCAACCTCATCAACAACAGCTGCAATGGCAATGGGAGATGCTCTTGCAGTTGCTTTACTTTCAAAAAGAGGATTTAAAGAAGAAGACTTTGCCTTCTTTCATCCCCGAGGAAGTATTGGTAAAAAGCTTTTTACTAAGGTGAAAGACCTCATGCATACGGGTGATGATTTACCATTAGTTACCCCTGATCTACCCATGTCGAAAACCGTGATAGAAATGTCTTCAAAGAGGTTAGGCCATACTATTGTTATTAGCTCAGAAGGTAAAATTGCTGGGATAATAACAGATGGAGATGTCAGAAGAGGACTTGAAAGATGGGGCGGAAAACTTTTTGAAATGTCAGCTGGTGAAGTCATGACGAAAAATCCTAAAACAATCTCTGAAGATGAATTAGCAGCAAAGGCTTTATCCATCATGGAAAATTATTCAATAACAGCTCTTATCGTGCCCGATGAAGATTATAAACCCCTCGGCTTAATTCACTTACACGATATACTAAGACACGGAATAGTTTAAGCCGAAAATACATTTCCGGCTTAAAAATCATTCTATTTTAATACCATACCGCTCAGTAAGATTTAATAACTCTCCATAACTCGTTTTAATATCTACTGAATAGTATTTCTCATTACAAATTTCGCAAAGAAATCCACTTACAGAAAATGATTCAGAGAAATGGTAAGTCGCCCAACCTATTGCAAAAGGTTCTGTTCTGAGCTTAACAATCCGCTTACACATACAGCAGATACCTATGCTGAGGGAGATTGGATAAGCAAATTGTGCCCTATATCCAAACTCATGTTTATGTATTACACCCCACAGATTCACTTTTCCTAAAAATGCTCCCCTATAACAGCATCGATCCAAATTTTCTAATGCCCAAGAGGCGCTTTTGTAAGCATAAATGCCATCTTTGGAATTAGCCTTGGGAGGGAATCCTTTCTTGCATATTCCGTTCGAAATAGAAGTTACCTCAAATCTTTTTCTGGGTGGCCACAAATCGTGTCTTATAACTGATTTGAGCCAGAGATTACCATCGATAGGGCTCCTTCTTATCTTCCAGAATCGCCATCCAACTATAGGAGTTATATAATCGGGAGTTAGTAACTCCTCCTTAACCTCTCTAATATTAAACCCCCAAAGGTTTTGCTAACGGTGGTTCTGATATTTTCTCAGGATTTTTTTCGACAGGTAAAGGCTCTTCAAGTGGTTCAGCTACTATTGTCTTTTCAAATTCACCTATCTTACTCATAAATTTTATTCTCCATAAGTATATTAGCTAAGCTCAAGGCTTAGCAAAAAGAAGGCCTTCAGCCACCTCCGCTAAAACTGGAAGGAGAGCCGCTCGAAGAACTTCCTGAATCTACAGAAAAAGAACAGCTAAAGGACGAAAACTTTTTTTGAATATCTTTTGAGCCACATTTCGGACACACAATATCCCTTTTAGGAGAACTATTCCATTGGAATAAAGAAAAGATTTCATTACAGTTATTACAAAAATATTCGTAAATTGGCATTTTATACTCCTTAAATTTTATATTTTTTACTTATTTAATTGTAATATTTTGTAATAACGGAAATATTTATGTCAAGTTCCCGATCATCTAAGTAAGCATCCAAATTTTAGGCCTGAGGATAGAAATAGGTGGGGCATATTTATTCTGTTATTGCCTTTAAAATAAAACTTACAAAGTCCCTTTCTGATAAATTACCAACTATTGAGTATCTTTCATTTATTACAATTTTTGGAACTCCTTTAACATCATATTTAACACTCAGATGGGGAAACTCCGTTAACTCTACCATATCAGCCTTTACATTCTGATTAGCAATAGCAAATCGGTGAGCAGTTAAAACTGCTTGGGCACAATAAGGACAAGTAGGAGAAATCAAAACCTGTATGTGTACTGGCTTGTTTATTTTTGATAAGTCAGAGAGTATTTCTTCAGAAAGCTTCGGATCTCTGAGGCTTACATACAGTATATCTTGAATTAAAGCTGTGAATTCATAACCTGCGGGCATTCCATAAAAACGAATACCATAATCGATATCTCCAAGTATAATAGTTGCTGGAATTTTATCAACATTATACTCTTTAGCAAGATCTGCATCCTTAACAAAATCATAAACCTCGAGAAATATCTTTTTTGAAAGGGCTGAAACCTCCTCTAACAATTCCCTTGTTAATTTGCAGTGTTCGCATTCTATTTCCTGTGTAAACATAATGATTTTTACATCTTTAGAAAGTGTTCTAAAGATATTCTTGATCTGTTTACGATCTTTATCCGAAATTAGAGCCATATTTATATCTGATAAGTTTGAACAAGATAATCATAGGCTGAAAGGGCTGCCTTTGCTCCTTCACCTGCTGATATAATTATTTGTTTATACGGAACAGATGTTACATCTCCTGCACTAAAAAACCCAGCTATATTAGTTCGGCACAAACAATCTACAATCACTTCACCACGCTCATTAAGTTTAACCAAATTTTTAACAGGAGAAGAATTTGGTAAAAGGCCGATTTCTATAAAAATCCCATCAATGTCTATCCTCTTTTCTTCACCAGTATCTCTATTTTTGATTATAGATGATTCTACTTTATCTTTACCCTCTATCCTGATAATTTCATGATTATCTAAAAAATTTACTTTGTCATATTTTTTTACTCTTCGTTTGAGCACTTCGTCTGCCTGCCAGCCTTTTTGAGTATTCACAAGGATAATCTCTGCATTAACCTTACTAAGATCAATGGCTGTTGTGAATGCAGAATTTCCACCTCCAACTATAATTACCTTTTTATTACTAAATAAAGGAGCATCACAGGTAGCACAATAGGAAATCCCTTTCCCCACGAATTCTCTTCCACCGGGCACTTGAAGCTCACGATGTCTTTCGCCTGTTGCGAATATGATCGTTTTACTTGAATAGATAGTGCCATCATCAAGTAAAACCACAAATTTATTACCTTCTTTTTTTATCTCCTTCACAGGAATCCCATAACTTGCGGGTATTTCAAAGCTCATAACATGTTCCTCAAATTTTGAAACAAGGTCTCTTGCATTTATATTTTGAAATCCAAGATAATTTTCTATTTCACTAGCCTCGTTCATAAGACCCCCAAAATCAATTGTAATAATAGCCATTTTTATCATCTTTCTTGCTGCATAAATTGCTGCACTCATTGCAGCAGGCCCTCCTCCCACTATCAATAAATCATATAGTGTATTAGGGTCGGCCTTTCGAAAAGAAGTTATTACATCTGGATTTAGTATAAAGCCAGGAAATTCCATAAAATCATTCTAATGTCTTTTCAGAATCTCATACACATTTTCTTTAAATTTTTTACTGTGAGAACCTTCCCAATAAATCTTGCCACAATTGTCACACCTAAAAAAATCTTTGTATTGAAGAAACACATGCTCTGGTACAGAATTTTTAATCTGCATCTTATCAGAAACCTTTATGAGCTGTCCATTACAAACAACGCATCTACTAAATGAATTAATTTCTTTTATTTTGAATTCTTTTAAAACTTGAAAAAGCTGACAATAAGAATTATTATCCCTGATTAATAGGTAATTCCTGAGGCCTTTTCTTTTTATTAATCGACTATCTCTTGTGAGTAGAAATCTATCCTGCTCTCTTGCAATATTAATTAATTTGGTATCGCTTATATCTGGGTAATAAAGCGTATCAAATCCCAAAAAACGCAACCAGCGTGCGAGCCTACCCAGCATGACATCAGCAATGAAGCGCAAAATCAATACCCACTTCGTATATAAAATTCACAAATTGTTTTCGTTAAAGTTAATATTATGTCTCTTGTGCAGGTTCAGGAAGTTGTAGCTGAAATTCTCTTTTGACAAAGGTGTTTCGATATCTTAACATTCCTGTCCCTGCAGGGATCATCCTCCCCATAATAACATTTTCTTTTAATCCTTTGAGTTCATCTATTGCTCCACTAATAGCTGCTTCTGTTAGAACCCTCGTTGTTTCCTGAAAAGATGCTGCAGATATAAAACTGTCTGTAGTTAAAGATGCCTTTGTTATCCCTAACAGAAGAGGTTTACCTTGTGCTGGCCTCTTCCCTTCGGCTTTTACTCGTGCATTTTCCTCTTGGAATACCCTTCTATCAACTTGTTCACCTATAAGAAAACTTGTATCACCTGGGTCCTCAATCTTTACCTTTTTCATCATTTGCCTGACGATTACCTCAATATGTTTATCATTAATAGATACACCTTGCAGTCTGTACACCTTTTGTACTTCATCCACAAGGTATCTTTGTAATTCCTGTGGGCCCAATATATCAAGTATGTTGTGAGGATTTACAGCACCATCCATAAGTGGCTCTCCTGCTCTTACCCAATCACCTTCGTGGACACTTACATGTTTACCTTTAGGTATAAGATATTCCCTTGTTTCATCTCCACCTTTTATTACGACAACCCGCATTCCTTTATGTGCACCCTTGAACTCAACCATGCCATCTATTTCGGTAACTATTGCCTGCTCCTTTGGTCGTCTTGCTTCGAAAAGTTCTGCAACTCTTGGAAGCCCTCCGGTTATATCTTTAGTTTTGGTAGTTTCTCGTGGTATCTTGGCAAGTATATCACCAGGGTATACTGTATCATTTTTTTCGACAAGTATATGAGCACCTGCTGGCAAAAGATACCGCGCAAGAGTATTTGTTCCGGGGATCCTTTGAGTTACCTTGCCTTGTTCATCTTTTATGGAAATTCTTGGTCTCATATTTGCGGGATAATCAATAATAACCTTACGTGAAAGACCTGTTATCTCATCAACTTCTTCCTTAACAGTAACCCCCTCGATAATGTCTCCAAGTGCTATTTTCCCACCAATCTCTGTAAGAATAGGGGTTGAATAAGGATCCCATTCAACAAGTTTTTGACCTATCTCAACCTTCTGACCATTTTTCACCATTAGTTTAGCTCCATAAACTACAGAATATTTTTCTTTCTCTCTACCTTTCGAGTCTACAATCGCTATACTTCCATTTCTGTTTATAACAACAAGGAGTCCTTCCCTATTCTTAACCGTGTTTATATTAATGAACTTTATTGTGCCAGAATTTTTTGCTTCTAACACGGTCCTTTCAACTACTTTGGAAGCTGCACCACCAATATGAAATGTTCTCATTGTTAACTGGGTTCCAGGTTCACCTATTGACTGAGCCGCTATTATCCCCACTGCTTCACCTACTTCAACAATTTCTCCCCTCGCAAGGTCCCTCCCATAACATTTTGTACATACACCAAACTTAGATTGACACGTAAGAACTGATCTAATCTTTACCCTATCTATTCCTGCATCTATGATCTTCTGTGTATATTCCTCATCAATTTCCTGATTCCGTTTGACTATAACTTCCTTCGTAATAGGATCTTTTATATCTTCTACCGCCAATCTCCCTAAGATCCTTTCTTCAAGAGGCTGAATTATTTCTCCGCCTTCAACCAGAGAAGTTACACTTATACCATCCATAGTCCCACAATCTTCTTCTGTAATTATAACGTCCTGTGCAACATCAACGAGCCTTCTGGTAAGGTATCCTGAGTTTGCAGTCTTTAAAGCCGTATCAGCAAGCCCCTTCCTTGCTCCATGTGTAGATATAAAATACTGTAAAGGCGTTAATCCCTCTCTGAAGTTTGCTGTTATAGGCGTTTCTATAATTTCACCTGATGGCTTTGCCATCAGTCCTCTCATACCGGCAAGTTGTCTTATCTGAGCAGTACTACCTCTTGCACCAGAATCTGCCATCATAAATATGCTATTAAATGACCTTTTTTCTCTAAGTTCGTCTTCGGATAAAACCTCACCATCTTCTGCACCAAGTTCTTTCATCATCTCATCAGCGACTTTTTCAGTTACATTTGCCCATATATCTATTACTTTGTTATAGCGTTCTCCATGAGTTATGAGCCCTTCTGCATATTGTTTTTGGACTTCAATAACTTCAAGTTCAGCTTCACGAATTAGTTCTGCCTTCTTCGATGGAATGTGCATATCAGCCATAGATATAGATACACCTGATTTTGTTGCATAATGAAAACCAAGAGCTTCAAGATTATCAAGAAATATTACAGTCTCGCGTCTACCTGACTTTTTATAAATATATTCTATTAATTTTCCGAGCTCCTTCTTAGTCATCTCTTTGTTAATCATTGAAAAAGGAACATCTTTTGGTAATATTTCACTAAAAAGCACCCTCCCCACTGTTGTCTTAACCCTATCACCATTTATTCTGACTTCTATTAATGCATGTTCATCTATTATCCCGGCGTCGTAAGCTATTCTTACATCCTCGGCATCAGCAAAGATCTTCCCTTCTCCTTTAACACCTTTTTTCTCCTTCGTTAGGTAATAAACACCAAGAACCATATCCTGTGTTGGAACAACAATAGGTTTCCCATTAGCAGGTGAAAGTATATTATTTACAGACATCATCAGAACACGTGCTTCAATCTGTGCCTCAATAGAAAGAGGAATATGAACTGCCATTTGATCGCCGTCAAAGTCTGCGTTAAAGGCAGTACACACCAAAGGATGTAATTTAATTGCCTTTCCCTCAACTAAAACTGGATCAAATGCTTGAATTCCAAGCCTATGCAAAGTTGGGGCACGGTTTAAAAGGACAGGATGTTCTTTGATAACCTCGTCAAGGGCATCCCATACCTCAGGGCTTTCTTTCTCTACAAGTCTTTTAGCTGCTTTAATTGTAGTTGCAAAACCTTTTTCTTCAAGTTTATTAAAAATGAAAGGTTTGAATAGCTCCAATGCCATTCTCTTAGGAAGTCCACATTGATGAAGCTTTAGTTCTGGTCCAACCACAATGACAGATCTGCCAGAATAGTCTACACGTTTTCCCAAAAGATTCTGTCTGAATCGCCCTTGTTTACCCTTTATCATATCACTCAAAGATTTCAATGGTCGCCGCGTTGTAGTCTTTAAAACCTTACTTCTCCTACCATTATCAAAGAGTGCATCAACAGCTTCCTGCAACATCCTTTTTTCGTTTTTTATTATTACGCTTGGTGCTTTTAATTCCATCAATCTCTTGAGTCTGTTATTTCTGTTTATAACCCTTCTATACAAATCATTAAGATCAGAAGTCGCAAATCGACCACCCTCTAAAGGAACAAGAGGTCTCAAGTCAGGTGGTAAAACAGGAATTACATCCATGATCATCCATTCAGGTTTATTACCTGATTTTCTGAATGCATCAACGACCTTGAGTCTTTTGGTAAATTTCTTTTTTAGACCTATTGAAGCTGCTTCATTAATCTTATTTTTAAGCTCAACATAAAGTGCCTCTAAGTCAACCCTTCTTAAAAGCTCCCTTATTGCTTCTGCTCCCATACCTGCTTTAAATTTTGAGCCGTATTCTGCAACCTTCTTTTTATATTCATCCTCTGTCAATAAATCTTTCTCCTTCAAAGGAGTGTCACCCGGGTCGATAACAACGTAACTTTCAAAATAAAGAACCCTTTCAAGTTGTCTCATCGTCATATCAAGAAGCATACCGATTCTACTTGGTAACCCTTTCAGAAACCATATATGGGCAACAGGACTTGCAAGTTCAATATGTCCTAATCTCTCTCTCCTTACCTTCGATTGTATAACTTCCACTCCACATTTATCACAAACAACCCCACGATGTTTCATCCTTTTATACTTACCACAAATACATTCCCAATCTTTTATAGGTCCAAATATTTTGGCGCAGAAGAGCCCGTCTCTTTCGGGCTTAAAGGTTCTATAATTTATAGTCTCTGGTTTCTTAACTTCTCCATAGGACCATTCTCTTATCTTTTCGGGAGAAGCAATTCTTATTCTCACAGCCTCGAAATCTGTTGGATCTTTTGGTCTTTGGAAAATTGTATAAATATCTTCTGTCAAAACTACTCCCCCTTCGTTTTTTTCTCCAGAAGTTCTATATCAAGTCCCAGACTCTGGAGTTCTTTTATTAATACATGGAAAGATTCGGGAACACCTGGTTCAAGGGTAGCATCACCCTTTACGATCGCCTCATACATACGTGCCCTACCTGTAACATCATCACTCTTTACCGTTAAAAACTCCTGAAGTGTATATGCAGCTCCATATGCCTCAAGTGCCCACACTTCCATTTCGCCAAGCCTCTGTCCACCGAATTGTGCCTTTCCTCCTAAAGGCTGCTGAGTAACGAGTGAATAAGGGCCGATAGAGCGAGCATGAATTTTATCATCTACAAGGTGATGTAATTTCATCATATACATATAACCCACAGTTACAGGCTTATCAAATGGTTCGCCTGTTCGTCCATCATAAAGCGTAATTTGTCCATTTATTGGGAGCTTTGCCTTTTTAAGAAGCTCTTTTATCTCTGTCTCTTTAGCACCTTCGAAAACAGGTGTTGCTACGTACATACCAAGTGTTTTAGCTGCCCATCCAAGATGGGTCTCAAGAACCTGACCAACATTCATCCTCGAAGGTACACCAAGTGGATTAAGAACTATATCAACAGGTGTTCCGTCTGGTAGATAAGGCATATCTTCTATAGGTAATACTACCGCTACTACGCCTTTATTTCCATGCCTACCCGCCATTTTATCTCCAACCTGAATTTTCCGTTTCATTGCTATATAAACTTTAACTGTCTTAATAACACCAGGTGGAAGTTCATCACCTTTCTTAATTCTATCAATCATTTCATTATATTTAGACTCAAGATATTTGATATATTGATTAACCTCAGTATTTATCGATTCTATTTGTTCTCGCACCTCGGTATCTTCTAATTTAATTCGCATTAGATGTTCATCTTTTATCATCTCAAGATGTTTTTCGGTTAACTTTTTCTTCTTTGGACATATAATCTCTTTCGTTTTTGGATCTTTAACGTCCTCAGAAACTGTTTGATTAATTAGAATTTGTCTCAGTTTCTTAAATTTCTCTTCCTTTATTATTCTTTTCTCCTCCTCAAGATCTCTCTGAAGTCTCTGGATATCCTCTTCTTCTATACTTTTAGCCCTTTCATCTTTTTCAATACCTTTGCGTGAAAAAATCCTTACATCAACCACAGTACCTTCAATTCCTGGTGGCACATAAAGACAACTTTCTTTTACCTCCTCAGCCTTTTCACCAAAAATAGCTCTAAGTAGTTTCTCTTCAGGTGTCAATTGAGTCTCACCTTTTGGTGTAACTTTCCCTACTAATATATCTCCGGGTTTAACCTCTGCACCAATTCTTATTATCCCGCTTTCATCAAGGTTCTTCAGGGCCTCTTCGCCCACATTTGGAATATCCCGTGTAATTTCTTCGGGTCCAAGTTTCGTTTCTCTTGCTTCTACACTAAATTCCTCTATGTGTACTGAGGTATAAACGTCCTCCCTAACAAGTCTTTCACTAATAAGTATGGCATCCTCGAAGTTATACCCGCCCCATGGCATAAAAGCTACAAGCACGTTCTTACCAAGAGAAAGCTCTCCATGATCAGTGCATGTTCCGTCAGCGATTATATCCCCTGCTTTGACAACATCACCAATATTAACAATAGCCTTCTGATTTATACATGTAGCCTGATTTGAACGCTGAAATTTTATAAGATTATATATATCAACCCCCCCTTTATCTTCGGAAGTCCTCACAACAATTCTTGAGGAATCAACTCGCTCCACAATACCATCTCTTTTAGCAATAACCAACGCGCCTGAATCTCGTGCAGCAACGAATTCCATTCCCGTCCCCACTATAGGAGCTTCAGCTTGAAGCAAGGGGACAGCTTGTCTTTGCATATTTGAACCCATGAGTGCCCTGTTAGCATCATCGTTTTCGAGAAATGGAATTAAAGATGCAGAAACCCCTACAATTTGCTTTGGAGATACATCCATATATTGAACTTCTTGAGGAGAAACCATTTTAAAATCTCCTCCTACTCTTGCAGAGACTGTTTCTCCCACTAAATTCCCCTTTTCATCCACAGGAGAGGTTGCTTCAGCAATTACATATTTTTCACCATCTATTGCAGAAAGATATTCAATAATATTTGTAACCTTACCATTTACAACTTTTCGGTAGGGAACTTCTATAAAACCGAAATCATTAACCCTTGCATATGTGGCAAGAGATGTTATAAGGCCTATATTTGGACCTTCAGGTGTTTCTATAGGACATATTCTTCCGTAATGAGTTGGATGCACATCCCTCACCTCAAACCCAGCACGTTCACGTGTAAGTCCACCTGGGCCAAGTGCAGAAAGTCTCCTTTTGTGTGTAATCTCGGATAGTGGATTTGTTTGATCCATAAATTGACTGAGCTGACTCGAACCAAAAAATTCCTTGACAGCAGCCATAACTGGTTTAGCATTTATCAAATCATGTGGCATAGCAGTTTCGAGCTCTGTAAGGGTCATCTTTTCCTTTATGGTTCTTTCCATTCTGACAAGACCAATTCTGAATTGATTCTCCAAAAGTTCTCCAACTCTTCTTACACGACGGTTGCCGAGATGGTCTATGTCATCGACTTCTCCCTTACCTGTTCTAAGATTAAATAGATACTTGACTATCTCGACGATATCACTATCTGTCAAAACCCTTGTTTCTAACGGAATGTCAAGGTTTAGCCTTTTGTTAATCTTTAGACGCCCTACAGGTGAAAGATCATATCTCTTAGGATCAAAAAATAACCCATTGAAAAGGTCTTTTGCTGCGGCAAGAGTTGGAGGTTCACCCGGTCTCAATTTTTTATATATTTCAATTAGAGCTTCTTCTTGGGTATTAACTTTATCCGTCAATAATGTATCTCTAAGTGAAGGAAGATAATGAACATTATCAATAAAGAGAAGGGTAAGGGTATCTATCTTTAAAGAAAGTATTCTATTCAAGGCACTTTCTGTAATTGCTTCGTTACTTTCAACTATAACTTCTCCAGTTGAAGGATCGATTATGTCTTTAAGTGTAATCCTACCAATAATTTCTTCTTTAGTTATAGGAATGGTTTTAATACCAACGGCCTCCATCTTTCTAATAGCACTTCTCGTTATTTTGCTTCCTTCTTTAACAATCAATTCTTTTGTATCAGGAACTATAATATTAGTAGACGCCTTTTGTCCTAATAGCACGTCACTAACATTGCGAATAAATTTATTCCCTTCTATTTTTATATCTTCCACTGGATAGAATATTTTCAATAAATCTTCATTCGTATATCCTAAAGCTTTTAGAACTATAGTGGCAGGAAGTTTTCTTCTTCTATCTATCCTTACATAAAGTATATCTTTTGTATCAAATTCAAAATCAAGCCAAGAACCACGTGATGGTATTACCCTTGCAGAGTAAAGAAGCCTTCCACTCGCATGCGTTTTACCCTTATCGTGGCTAAAAAATACTCCGGGAGATCGATGTAACTGGCTGACAACAACCCGTTCTGTCCCATTAACAACAAATGTTCCTGTTTCGGTCATTAAAGGAATTTCACCTATATATACATCTTCCTCTCTTGACTCTTTTAATCTTTTCTCACCTTTTGATTCAAATTCCCAGAGATTCAGCTTTACCTTTATTTTAATAGGTGCTGCATAAGTAATCCCCTTTTGCAGACAATCACGAACATTAAATTTTGGTTCTCCAATTGAATATCCAAGGAATTCGATAGTAGCCGTCTCATTATAATCTGAGATAGGAAATACACTTAAAAAAGCTGCCTGAAGCCCGATATCTTCCCTTTTTTCCGGCGGTACATCCTTTTGTAAAAATTTCTCATAAGACTTCTGCTGAATTTCTATAAGATTTGGAATATCTAAGATATGGGGAACCTTACCAAAACTATACCTTTTTCTTAATGCCCTTGTCATATGTCTCCTTTTTTAAAATCAACGGTTATTAGTCAATAATCTTTGTTCCAATTAATGACTTTTAAGAGATTGTTATTATTTTATCTCAACCGTTGCTCCCTGTTCTTCGAGTTTAGCCTTTATGGCTTCAGCTTCTTCTTTTGATATACCCGTTTTAACAGGTTTTGGAGCTCCATCAACAAGGTCTTTTGCTTCTTTAAGGCCGAGTGATGTCAGTTCCCTAACTACTTTAATTACCTGGATCTTTTTGTCACCTGCTGAAGTAAGTATTACATCAAAACTTGTCTTTTCTTCTACCTCAGCTTTAGCTTGTCCTGATGGTGCAGCTGTAGCTGGCATCGCAGCCATTGCAGGTGGCGCACTAGCACTCACCCCATATCTCTCCTCGAACTCTTTTATAAACTTCGACATCTCGAGGATAGTCATATTGTCGATAAATTCAAACACTTGCTCTTTTGTAACAGACATTTTAAACTCCTCCTTTTCTCATTAATCACCGGCTGTCAATAATAACTTTACCGAGTGACTGACAACTTTTATTCTTATTGACTTTTTTTATTTTTTAATGCCTCCATTGCATAAATAAATCTACTTAATGTAGCATTTAGCGCACACGCCAATTTATTTAATGGTGACTGTAAACCTCTTGCAAGCATAGAGAGTAAAACAGGTCTAGGTGGTATTTCTGCAACCTGTTTTAATTCATCAGAAGCACATAATGTTCCCTCTATTATGCCTGCATTAACCTTTAGCTTTTCGTTTTTCTTGGAATACTCTAAAACCTTCTTTACTGTAATAATTGGGTCATCATAACTTATAGCTATACCTACAGGTCCTCTAAATGAATCTTTTGCAATAGATACAGGTGTCCCCTCAGCAGCAATTTTTGCTAAGGTATTTTTTACAACCTTATATTCAAGATCTCTCTCTTGCAATGATCTCCTAAGCTCTGAAAGCTCTGCCACAGTCATTCCTCTGTAATCCGTAAAGATTACAGCCCTCGCCTTATTAAAACCCTCTTTAAGGTCAGCGATGACTTGCTGTTTTTCTTCCCTTTTCAGTTTATACCCCCTTTCCCAGAGATGCTAAGTTAACCCTTAGCCCTGGCCCCATAGTTGATGAGATCGATATTTTCTTTAAATACTTGCCCTTGCTCGAAGCAGGTTTAGCTTTTATTACTGAATCAATTACAGTTTTAGCATTATCAACAAGTTTGTTAATCTCAAATGAAACCTTACCAATAGGTACATGAACAATTCCGCCTTTATCCGCTTTATATTCAACTTTACCTGCTTTTATTTCTTTAACTGCCCTTGCTATATCAAAAGTTACCGTACCGAGTTTAGGATTTGGCATAAGGCCTCGGGGTCCGAGTATTTTACCCAGTTTTCCTACCAGACCCATAACATCAGGGGTTGCAACGGCTTTGTCAAAATCAATCCAACCTTTACTGATTTTATCAACAAGGTCTTCTGCTCCAACATAATCAGCACCAGCCTCTATCGCCTCTTTTTCCTTTTCACCTTTAGCAAAGACGAGTACTCTAACTTTTTTGCCTATACCATGAGGAAGAACAACGGTACCCCTAACTATCTGGTCAGATTTTCGAGGGTCTATTCCAAGGTTTATTGCCAACTCAATAGTTTCATCGAATTTAGTATAAGAGGAATCCTTTAAAAGTTTTATTGCGTCCTCAAGTGAATATTCTTTCCCCTTTTCAATTTTTTCTTTAACTGCTAATAGTTTTTTCCCCATCTCTACCCCTTAAATTAATCTATTATTTCTATCCCCATACTTTTTGCAGTTCCTTCGATTATCTTTATTGCCTTATCTATAGAATATGCGTTTAAATCGGACAGTTTTTTTTGGGCTATTTCTCTTATCTGTCCAGACGTAACCCTTCCAACTTTTTCTTTATTTGGAGTACTTGATCCTTTTATAATTCCAGCAGCCTTTTTTAAAAGCTCTGAAGCAGGAGGTGTCTTAGTGACGAATGAAAATGATCTATCAGCATAAACTGTAAGTACTACAGGTACTATAGTATCCCCCAATGCCTGAGTTTGAGCATTAAAAGCCTTACAGAATTCCATGATGTTAACACCATGTGGACCAAGTGCAGGACCTACAGGAGGCGCGGGATTAGCCTTACCGGCTGGGATCTGAAGTTTAACCTGAGCAATTACTTCCTTTTTAGCCATCTAATCCTCCATTTATTTCCAAAATATTAATTATAAAATTTAAGTTTTAAAAAAACAAGTACCCTTTCTTTAAGCCTTTTCTATCTGAAAGAAATTCAATTCTACAGGCGTTTGCCTACCAAAGATACTTACCATTACACAAACTCTTCCATGATCTATATCTACCTCCTCAACGTTTCCTATAAAATTAGTAAACGGCCCATCGATGATTCTGACAGTATCGCCTTTTTGGAATTGAGTTTTAACTTGAGGTGTAGGTCCTTTCTCTATTTGTTGAAGAATAATATTAACCTCCTCTTCGGAAAGGGCAATAGGTTTTGATCCACCAACAAACCCTGTAACCCGCGGGGTGCTTCTTACAAGATGCCATGTTTCATCATCAAGCTCCATCTCGATAAGAATGTAGCCTGGGTAAAATTTTTTATCGCTTTCTTTCTTTTTCCCCCCTTTAAGTTCTATAACACGCTCTGTGGGAACAAGTATCCTCGAAATTTTGTCCTTAAGGTTTTGCTTATCTATCTTTTCTTCTAAAGAAAGCTTTACTTTTTCTTCGAATCCTGAATATGTATGGACTACATACCAATTTTTTCCCATAAATTATCTAAGTGCTAATCCTACTAATTTTGAAAGTCCGAGGTCTACTATTCCCAAAAATATTGAAATAGCTAATACAGTTATTATTACTACCCATGTAGAACCAATGAGTTCTTCTTTTGTTGGAAATACAACTTTTTTGATCTCTATTTTAACCTCTTTTAAAAACTCTTTAATTTTGGTGAACATATCTTAATCCCTATTGAATAATTTGGCAGGCCAGGAGGGATTCGAACCCCCAACCCTCGGATTTGGAGTCCGATGCTCTAG
>CAYOJI010000020.1:0-27272 GCA_964404225.1 uncultured Nitrospiraceae bacterium | reverse complement strand
TTCCTTGAGGATTATACCCTATTTTGAATTTACAGAAAATATTTTACAACATCTATAATTGACCAAGCCTCCATGTTTTTGAGGAATAGATATTTTTTAGCAAAATCTCTTTTTGATAGAGTAAATCACTTAATTCTTCAACTTGATATTCAAGTTCTTTTATACGTTTTTTTAAATTTTCTTCTGTCATTTTTTATTAATTAGGCTTTATTGAATTTCGAAACGATTCTTAATAAAAAAGAACGACGCCTTGTATGAAGTGGGAAAAAAATGTTATCAATTAAAAACACAATTTTTTTGAACAATCTAAATATCAGGCTTTTCTGCAATTCCTCATATTTCTGTTTATATTCTTCTAATTCAAGTAATTTATCTCGAAGAGCAGGGTTTAAATTAATGGACTTTAATTTTTTGAACATACAATTATTAAAGATTTTTCGATTAAAATAAAGCCTTCTATTTATTCCCTGTCTAAACATTTCCAATCCATCTCTAATTTCCTCTTCAGTAGGCTTTCTATCTAAAAATATCTCGTGTGCAAGACTGATAAACTCTTCATCACTTAGTGAAGAATCCAAAAGCGTTCTATCTATCATTTCGTTTATCAGATGTTTATTTTGTGAGAGATATTCGACGGTATCTTTTTGCTGTAGGATGAACAATTTTTTTGTTATTGCCTCAAGAAGTTCGGTGTCAGAGTCATTAAAAATTTTTTCGGTATCAGAAGATCTATCCCCAATGGCAATTATTTCATTAAAATATTGTTGGAATTCCATAATCTCACCATTTTTAAAGAAAATAGGATTTGTCTCAAGGGGATCGCTCTCGAAATCAATATAGCAAAATTTTCTTTTATCAGCCTTTTTTAACATGCTTTCTTTTTCTGATGGTTTTTCTTTTATAGTCTTAAGCTTGTTAATAAATTCATCAAAGGATTCGAAACGACAAAGATAATAGCGATAAAAATCTATCAAGAAGTCTTCATCTTTTCTATTAAGATATTCATTATTCGAAAATTTCTCGGGAACTCCATAAATAATATATTTTTTTGATCTTGTTCTTAATGCCCTCTGATATAGAATATAGGATGTCATTTCAAGATTCCAATGTTTACCTTTGTGGTCGTTAAGCCAGGTCTCACAATATACAGGCCTTTCATTACCTGAATCCATTAAGTTAATCCCATCAATAGGATACGGTAGCAAATCCTTGCACTTTTCGCCAGTTGCCATCTCCACTATGGTTGGAAAGATATCTACATTAGAAACAAGTTTATCGATTAACTTACCTTTTATATCACGATGAAGCAACATTAGCGGCACTCTTATTACATTATCAAAGACGGGCCCAGAATGTCCGAAAGAATATTTATTTTTGTCATCATTTCTTCCTTCCCCATGATCAGAACATAATATAATAAGAGAGTCCTCCATATAGTCTAAATCTGTGAGGATCGAGATAAAATCTCTTAATCTTCCCTGATCAAATTTTCTTATACCTTTGATATATAATGGCATTAAGGTTTCAACGCTGGCGTCAACTTGATGAATAAAATTTTGCCACACAAAATATTTATCTTTTTCTAAATAGAGGTTCTTGTTGAATGGGATCGAATATTTATTATATAACTTTTCCATACTCGATAAAAATTGATTGTCATTATACTTATCATTTTCAGATGCAAGGTATGGAACATGAAGGTCAAAGAAATGGACAAAAAAGAAGTTATTGGAACCATCTTCTTTTCTTTTTTTAAACAATAACCTTGAAAAAGAGGTGTCATCTAAAATAATCTCGTCAAAACCTCTATCAAGCTCAAGAGGACTGAAAAGATGGATGGTATCTGTAAACATTACAGTTCTATAACCGTAAACCTTGAGAATCTCTGCAATTGTATATATGTCTTTAGCTAACTTAGTTGAATAAAACATCCTTACACCATGAGAAGGAGGATAAAGGCCTGTAAAGATGCTGGCATGTGATGAAGTCGTGTATGTATTTGTACTAAAACAGTTGGTAAAGCAAAAACTTTTTTCGGCGAGGGTGTCAAGCGTTGGAGTTTCCAAATACTTCAAAACATCATAATATATAAGTTCTTTTTTATCAGCCTGATATCCCACACAGTCATATCTAAATGTGTCTATTGATATCAAAAAAATATTTTTCATGGTACTTCCAGATATCAAAAATAACCAAGCTGCCTTAATCTATCCATAATCTCTTCTTTATCAAACGACCTGCCTCCACGTTCATTGTCTGAATCCTTATTCTTAGAGGTGCAAGGTTCGCATCCTAAACTTGTATATCCTTTGTCGTATAAAGAACAATAAGGTATGTTATTGCTAATTATGTAATTCCATATGTCTTTACGAGTAAAGTGAAGGATAGGATTAATTCTTACATGGTCATCTTGTTCACTAAAGAATTTTTCATTTGCTCGTGCAGGATGTTCATCCCAGCGGATACCGGTAAATAATGCCTTGATTTTATAATTTTTTATAGCTTCCTTTAGGACATCTATCTTTAACAATTTACAACATTCTTCGCGGTTTTTTGCAGTCTTCACAATATTTTCAGCATCAGGATGTTTTAGACTAATAACGTTGAGATTCCATTGTTTTTTGAGCATGCTTATAAATTCGTAAATTTCTTTGAATTCTACAGAAGTGTCAATATTAAATACTTTTAATGGAATGTTTCCATTATAGTAAAGTCTTATTAAATGAAGTACACTAGTTGAGTCTTTTCCACCTGTCCAAGCTACTACGATATCTTCATTACCAAATTTCTTCATAGAATCAGAAATTATCTCAAGGCTTTTTTGAATTTTATTTTCAAGACTTTGAAATGCTAAAAATTTGGACTCCATTTTTCTCCTTTTTTAGTAATCGGGTATCTGCTTTATTTATTTAACCCTAAAATGTATCATTAAAATGTATATTTAGGTTAACAAATTTTTCTTAACGATACCTTGTCAATAACTACCTTCGCCTGATATTCTATTGCATTTAGTAATATTACAACTCGCTCTTTACCACTGAGCCTTTGTTTAAAAATTCCTCTTAGTCCTTTTAAAGGTCCTTCAATGATTTCGACTATATCACCATCTGTAGCATCATCTAAACCAAGACGTATATACCCATCTTTTTCATTTGAACGAATAAAATCAATGATTTCATCACCAACGGGCCAAGGCTTGCCTTCTTTATCACCGACCACTCTTCTTACCCCACGTGTATACTTAATCATCCACAGGTGGGTTAAAGGCTCAAATCTTGCAAATAGATAACAAGGGAACAATGGTTCAGTAATTTCACGGTATCTCTTTTTTATGTATTTTGTGATGCGAAGTTTGGGGACATATGTTTCGATTCCTACTTCTCCGAGTTTATAAGAGACTAAATCTTCTGCCTTTGCCTTCGTATATACAGCAAACCAATTCATCTTCAGCCTTCCAACAAATTTGTAACATGTGATACTAAGATTTTATTACAAAAAATAACGCATTCTTAGTTCAAACTTATTATTCTTTTTGAATAATATACATTAGGTTATAAGTTAAATGTCAATTAACTCAAACGATACATTTTCGTTAACTGATTTTAGCGACAACGGAGTTAGTATAAAATATAAATGTAAAAAAGTTTTATCTTTTCTAAAATATCTAAAATATAAAAGTTTATAATTTTTTTATTTTTTAAAATATAATCTAAAAAGTAGGGTAAGAATTTGAATCAATATTTAATAATCATACCTGTTTATAATGAAGAAAAATTTATAGCCCAGGTAATAGATGATACAAAGAAAAGTAATCCTCAAGCAGATATCTTGGTAATCAATGATGGCTCTACGGATAATACATCCGTGATAGCAAGAAAAATGGGTGTTATGGTATTGGATCTTCCTTTTAATATAGGCTACGGAGGTGCAATACAAACCGGATTTCGCTTAGCTCAAGAAAATAATTATGAATTTGTAATTACAATGGATGGAGATGGCCAGCATGACCCTTATTCTATAAATAGTTTAATAGATGCAATGAATACTTTTAAAGCTGACGTTGTTATTGGGAATCGTTTTTTAAAAGGCGGATACAGGATGGGAATTATTAGAAGGATAGGAGTAAGGCTATTTTCTCTGATAGCAAAAATCTATACGGGGAAACCCTTTTCTGACCCTACATCGGGATTCCAGCTTTTGAGTAGAAAAGTTTTTTCACATCTGTCTAAGGGGAATAATTATCCGCTCGATTATCCTGATGTAGATATAATCATGCTTCTTCACAAAATGAAATTCAATATTGTAGAAGCACCGGTAAATATGATAGAAAATAGGCAGGGCAAATCAATGCATAGTGGAATAAGACCTTTTATATATGTAATACGAATGCTACTTTCCATTGCAATGGTTATACTCAGGAAGGAGGATTAAGGTATGGCTTTTAGCGTAAGAATTATGATCCTATTAATTGGTTTGTTTATTTTTCTATTTATATTAGAACTGGTAAGGAGAAAGAAATTTAGGGAAGAACTTTCTCTAATCTGGATTATTATAGGCATTGGTTTGATTTTTGGTTCCTTCGCAGACCGTATAATAGATCCCGTAGCTTCAAAAATAGGTATTCATTATCCACCAGTGCTTGTATTCCTGCTAATATTTTTTCTGCTAATTATTACAACACTCTATTTCTCTTTCGTGTTATCTGATTTAAAGAGTAAAATTAAAGAAATGGCTCAGAAGATGGCTTTAATGGAATATAAGATTGAGAATTTTAATAAAAAAAAGGTTGAGTAAGATATTATTTAATCAAGTTTTTAATCTTTTCGGGTAATTCTTTATCCATCTTCTTCAGCTCAGATAAATAATATTGTGATTTTTCATTGTCACCTTTTATGTAATATGCCCTTGCCTTGCTAAATAATAAAAGATAATGTGGCATGCCTGTCTCGATTGCTCTTTTATAGTAATTATCAGCTTCTATATCTTTGCCAAGAACAACAAGAACATTACCCATCGTAAGGTAAGGTTGATAAAAAGGCGATGACTTAGAAACAGCCCTTTGCGCGTATAAAAGGGCATTTTCTGGATTAGATTTCATAATCAAAATAAGATCAGCCATATCAGAAAGGGCAAGGACATTGTCAGGGTCTAAAGATAAGGCCCTTTGGAGATACGAATAAGCCTGACTTACATCTCTTTTATTTATTAATGATAATGCCATCCCATAATATGCAGATGAGAAACTGGGGTCTTTCGATATTGCTTTAGAATAGTAATCAATCGATTCGTCCAATAGACCTTTTTTTCTGTAAGTATCTCCTAAAAGAGTTAATACAATAGTCTTATCACGACCTTTTGCTTTATGAATTATCTTTTTATATTCCAAAATGGCTTCGTCTAATTCATTTTTTAATGATTTATAATGGCCTATGAGAATGTTAATTCTATACGATTCGAATTTTTCATGAAATACATCTATTAGCTTTTTGGCATCGCCAATTTTGCCTTGAAATAAATAAAGCATTCCAAGACTGTATACAGAATCATTAAGAAAACTGAACCTATTTTGAGCATTGCTTAGCTGAACCGCTTGCTTAAAATACTTCTCCGCATTATTGAAATCCGAAAGTTTTAGATATGCATTTGCCAAACCTATCATCGCTCTAATATTTAAAGGAGCTTTATTAAGTGTATCACTCCATAAAGTTATAGAGTCTTTCCAAACATAATTTCTTGAAAAAGTGAGTATTCCTAAAAAAATGCATAATACAAGTGCAACTGGCCAAAATATTTTTTCTTGCTTCAATTTTATAGATATCGCTAATTGTCCTGTAATTCCTATAAATAAACCAGCAACTGGTAAATAATTTCTATGCTCAAAATACAAGTCAGAACCAAGGGCAAAAAAGCTTTCGAGAGAAATAGCTATGAAATACCATAAAATTCCAAAGCAGAGCATTGGATAATGTTTTAATCTCCATATCGCAAATAGTATTAAAGAGATAATAAAGATAACAGATAGCAATGTAGTAAAAGGTGATGTTATTCCATATGATAAGGGATATCCCCACCAGTCGAAGACAAAAAATTTAGGTAGCGGGAGCAATATAATTAATATATATCTTGATATTACGCGAAATTCTGTTAAAATGTGTTGTAAAGGTGTCCAATATACATCCACAGCCATCCAGTCTTTCTTCGGGAGAGGTTGGTTGGGGTTGAAAAATAACTTTATTATATCACTGGCTACCATGTGCAATTTAAGTAGATAGATGGCTAACCCAATAATAGCAATACATAAAAAGATTAAAATTAAAAGCCTTTTGATCCAGGGGGAATTCTTAAAAGTGGGAAGATCAGAAACTTTTTTGTCTTTTCTTGAGAGAAAAATATAGTCGTATAGTAAGATGAGCGGGATTGCCATTATAGCGTTCTCTTTGGAGAATAGCCCTAAAAGGATACTTAGAGCAGTTAAAGAATAGAAAAATGTTTTATTTATTATGCGATCCGATCCCCTCGCAAATTTATAAAACAAAAGCGCAAGAAGGACAAAGAATGCTGAAAGAGAGGCCATCCGCTGAACAATATAAGCAACTGCATTGATATTTATAGGGTGAATTCCAAAAATAACACCACTTAGAATAGCTGCGAAAAAGGCTTTATTTTGAATTGATAAATTCGAGTCCTTCCTTTTCTCAGAATGTTTGTAATCACTTTGTTTCTCTAATACAGAAATCACGGTTAAATAGGTAAGAACATAGATGATCAAAGTATTTGTAATGTGTAATAAGATATTAAAAACTCTGAAATTTATGGGATTAAATGTCCCAATCTTTTGATTCAGGACAAAAGTAAAATAAGTGACTTTTCTGAATCCTAAGAAATCATGGATATCTTTTATGCCTACAGGTTTATTTGCTATAAAATCATCTAATGCCCATGTTCCATTAAGTGAATTTGAATAGACAATAAAGATTGATAAAGTTAAAAATAAGATCGCAAAGATGTGTTTTTTATTCATCATCTATATTTTCATCTATATTTTCTGAACCTAATTTTCAAAACATCCAATGCTGTCTGAAATGAATCCTTTAGTGGCCTGACCTTTGAGTCAGGAGAATTAATCCACCTTACAGGCACCTCTTTTATCTTATAACCTAATTTTTTCGCTATATATAGTATCTCAACATCATAAGCAAATCTGTCTATACATGAAAGTGAAAAGAGCTTTCTTGCAATATCTCCTCTAAAGAGTTTAAATCCACATTGTGTGTCTTGAAAGTCTCGTAGGATTAAACTCTTTATGAATCTATTGAACATCCTTCCCATAAATTCTCGCCACCACGGTTGCCTTACCACAATCTGACTTTCCTCTAAAGCCCTTGAACCGATAGCAATATCCGCTCCGTTGTCGTAGAAAGTAAGGAGTTTTTCTAACTCCTCAATCGGCGTTGAGAGGTCGGCATCGGATATAAGGACGATATCACCTGTGGAATATATCACCCCTTGTCTCAGGGCATATCCCTTGCCCCGATTTGGTTGATAATTTATATATTTAATAGATGTTATTTTTTAGAAGCTTCCGCTACAATATCCCCGGCATTATCAAAACTACCATCATTTACAACTATTATCTCGAATTTTTCGAAATAATTTCGAAGATATTCATCTATTCGAAAGATGGTTGGGAGAATTCGTTTTGATTCATTGTATGCTGGGATAATGGTAGAAATTAATTCTTTTCTCATAACCATGGATTACGGCTATTTCTTTGAAACTTCAGCTGAAACTCTTTGTCCCTCCTTTCAAATATCTTTGTCTATTCTCTCGGTGACATAAAAATATCCTTTTTTCTAATGAATTGAAAATGGTCTTAATCCTACGACCTGTGTCAGGTACTGCAACAAGAATAGGCAATATTACCACAGTTTGTATAATTTTTTATTAAACAAAAATTTCTGTAACGCCGAAATTGAGCAAAATTGATCTTTGATTCCTCGATAATATTATCAGTATTCATATCCTTTAATCGTTTTTATAATAATGATGTATGTTATAATTTAGGATTCATAAATAAATGTCTCTATTACAATGAAATCTGCTTATCAATTAACTTATAAAAATAAACTAAATCATACGCTTATTATTTTTTAAAAAATTATCCTGCTTTTGTATCTTGCACTGGTTGCCTTTCCATACAGGTTTTCTCCAATAACTCCAGGTCTTGATCCATCATGGATTTTCGCTATCAATTATTTCTTTGATAAACATATCATATTTGGAAAAGATGTCATATGGCCATATGGACCTCTTGGATTTATTTCCATGCCACTGAATGTGGGTCATAACCTGGATATCGCAACAATATTCCAGCTTTCTCTCTGGATTACATTCTCAGCTCTTATCGCGTGTCTTGCGTTTAAGAACTATGTTTCATTGCTTCGGTTGCTTCTGTTTATATTGCTTTTCTCTGGTGGGCAGACCCTCTATTATTTTGGCTATATCGGGTATGACTATTGCATCGCCTTCTTTATACTTCTTCTCTCACTGGCCATGTATATGAAGCAGTGGTATATTTACTATATATCTGCACTTCTCCTTTCTGTTCTTGTTATGTTCATAAAATGTAGTTCTCTTCTGTTTGCAGGAGTTTCTATAGTATTCTTTGTTGTAGTAACAGCATTTGTCGAAAAGAGAAGGGCGTTAAAGGCCGCAGCACTTTCCATGTGTATCCCTATATTATCTGTAGCCTTTTATATGATATATTATCCTTCGTTTTCGTCTTTTATTTTATACCTTAAAGGGACTTATGAGTTAATCTCTGGATACAATATCGCCATGAGTTTATCAGGGAATAAAATAGAATATTTTCTGGCTTTTACAGCTTTTGTATTTTATTTCCTTTTTATGTTTCTTCTTTTTAAGGCTAAGGAACCTTCGTTTTCCCTCTCTATAATGTTTATAGGTCCTTTGTTTGTTGCATTCAAACACGGTTTCGTGAGGCAGGGGACACATACGATGATTTTCTTTTCTAATTTGCTCTTTATGGTTGGTCTTATTATCCTTTTTACAAATCTACGAAAGTTTTTAAAACGAGTAATATTTTTAACTATTGCATTTGTTATTTTATGGTCTTCAATTTATTTGCAGTATGTATCGAGTCCTTCTTTTCTTTTGAAGGGAATCACCGGTCTTATCACTTTTAATAATATGAAGGCAACTTTACAATACAGCCAGACAAAAAAATTTCTGGAGGCTGTTACCGGGGAAGCCCTCCAACCGCAAAAATTACCTGAAGATTTGTTAGAGAAAATCGGAACCGAAAGTATCGGCATCTTTCCGTGGGAGGTGTCTTATGTAGCTGTAAACGACTTTAACTACAAGCCATTCCCGGTATTTCAAACAGATAATGCATACACGTCTTATCTTGACTTTTTAAACACGGAGTATCTGGAAAATCGAATAACGGCCCCTGAACTCATTCTAATGGAATGGAAGGCTGTTGATGGCCGTCATCCATTGATTGATGCGCCTGCTATGTGGCTCTCTATGTTCAAATGGTATGACTCATGGGAGAAAAGTGGTGAAATTCTCCTCTTAAAGAGAAGAGATTCATCTCGTTTTATAGAGATGGAATTGATCAAGAAAAAAGTTTACAAATCACAGGAGATCGTTGAGCTTCCAGCTACGGACAGCCTGCTGGTCTCAAAGATTTATTTGAAACTAAATACCGTGGGCAGACTTTTCAAATTTTTTTTCAGAATAGATGAAGTCAGGATGTCTCTTTTTATGGAATCCGGACGTATCGAAGACTTCAGAGTTGTACCTGATACTCTTAAAGACGGGATACTCCTCAACTTACTTCCCGTCAATCTTAATGGTATAAAAGACTTGCTTGATAATAATCGGATAGAAAGAGTCAAGGGTTTTAAAATACACGGAAAGGGGTTAGATTTTTATAAAGGAAAAATGATGATTGAATTTTACAGAATACAGGATTATAAACCAAGCGTACTTTAAATGTGTATGCATAGTGATTTCCAATGATATAGGTTTGAAAAATAGCTTTCCCTTATTCTAAAAGTTAATTAGTCGAACATTATAACGATGAATATCTAAAATCCCGCCAAAATTTTTCATTAATCACTTCTTACTAATCCTCTTTTATACTTTTCTATAAAACCAACAATTTCTGAAATAAAACGTTTCAACCGATACCAAATATTGCTTCCAATGAACGTCTCAAGAATCCTCTAAAGATAGATTTTTTACCATTTCTGCCTTAAAAGGGAAATGCTTTAAATAAAACTTTATCAACCCCTTATAAAACTCCTGCTTCTTCTTTAAACCAAGTGTATTAACAGTAGCCCCCACATGATGAATAACCTTTACGTCAGGACATAAATATATCTTGTAATTTGTATTTTTATAAACTCTGTAGCACCAATCAACGTCATTAAAGAATATCGGGAATCTTTCATCAAAAGGACCCACCGCATCCCAGCATTTTCTTTTTATTAGTAAAGCTGATGCCATTGGTTGTGGTACCACCCCTCCTTCTAAGTGTTCCTTTTTGTTAAGCTTCCATCTCTTAAACGCACCTAAACCGTTTAAATGTATTTTTTCAAAGACCAGCGCTGACAAAGTTGGGAATCTCCTACAAGAAACTTGAAGACTTCCATCAGGATAGATAAGAAGCGGTGCAACAACACCTGCATCTTCATTTTTTAATAAGAAATTGGAAAGCACATCAATAGTATTTTGAATAAATTTGATATCATCATTTAGTAAAAATATAAAATTACCTTTAGATCGTTTGATACCTATATTAACTGATTTTGCATAACCCTCGTTTTTATCATTTTTTATAACAATAACTTCAGGGAATTTCCTCTTCACATATTCAGTAATGTTGTCTGATGAGGCATCATCCACAACGATTATCTCTATTGGTAGAGTAGTAGGAAATTTTAAGATAGATTCAAGGCATTCGGTAAGCAGTTCTTTTTGATTCCATGTAGGTATAATAATAGATACAAGTTTTCCTTCAATATCTTCCACCTCAAATTACTCCTTTCAATAGCCTTTGCCTATAATACCAATGGTCAGTAACTTACTGTCAAGGTAGTGTGTGTGATTGGCGTAAAATCTTTTTGTAAAATTCTTTAAATCAAAGAAGAGGGTGTATTCCTACTCTGTAAATAAGGATTTACCTTACGAATAAAAAATCTTATAATGGAAAATTAGAGATTATTAAATAAAGAATAATTAATAATTTTAAAAGGAGGTTAAAATTATGCTTGATATTAAAAGAATCGGAGTAATAACAAGTGGAGGAGATTGTGGAGGACTTAATGCGGTAATCAAAGGTGTAGCAAGAGAAGCCTTCTATTCTGGAATTGAATCAGTAGTAATTCCTCATGGGTATGCAGGCTTATATAATCTCGTCGACCTTGATGAAGTCGTTCTTTTAAATGCAGAGCGAGTAAGTAAAATTGAAGCCTCTTTAGCAGGCTCAGAAGCAGGACACTCAAGAGTGAGAATCAGTAAGATAGATGACCCAAATAAATATGAGCGTATCAAGGATGGCTTAAAAAAATTTAATATAGATGCACTTGTAATAAGCGGTGGAGATGATACAGGCAGCGTAGTAGTTGATCTTATTTCACAAGGAATTCCCTGTGTTCATGTACCAAAGACGATGGATCTCGACCTTCAGTCGTATAGTGTTGGTGGCGACTCTGCTGTCAACAGAATAGCTGTTTTTACAAGAGATCTTAAGACAACTGGCATGAGTCATAATCGTATACTTGTAATCGAAGTATTCGGGAGATATGTAGGACATACTGCTTTAAGGGGTGGAATAGGTGCCGAGGCTGATTGCATCCTAATACCCGAAATACCTGTTGACTTTGATATTGTTTACGAACATATGAAAACTACTTTTTTTGCCAGAATCGAAAGAAGTGACGTAAAAGCCGGTACGTATATTATTGTTGTAGCAGAAGGTATAAAGACAGCCACAGGAGAACTATTATATGACGAGAGCGCGCCTGTTGATGCCTTTGGTCATAGAAAACTTGCAGGTGCTGGGAAATATGTTAGGCAACAACTTGAAAAAAGGCTGAAGAATGACCCTGACGTAAGGGATTTCATGAAGAAGACAGGGATGTTTGCTCCAGGTGTTTACGAGATACCTGAAGTTAGAGAAGTAGTTCTCGGACATCTTGTAAGGTCAGGACATTCTTCTGCTTTTGATGTCAATTTTGGATACAAAGCAGGTGCAGCGGCTGTATTTCTGCTGAAGGAAGGTAAATTTGGAAATACAATCGTTAATGTTGATGGACATACCATATATTATCAGCCAACTGAGAAGGTTATAAAACGGAGAGAGGTAGACCTTGCAGAGGTGTCTATCTTTGAAAGCCTTGGAACGTGTTTCGGCCGAAAACCACAAAAATTTGAGTATAAACTCGTGGAGGCAAAAGAACATATAGAAAGGCATCTATAGCTCTATTGGAAGATACCGAGTTTATTGAATACCCTGAATTTACAAATGAAGTAGGCTAAATATTTCTTCCCCAAATGGAAGGACCTTCTGCCTTGATTGCAGCAACATATGCATTTACTTCCTGTCTGTATAAATGATGAAGAGATTTAGTGATGCTACCAATTTTATATCTGTATTTATCAATACTTGATATCGGCATTACTTCAAGTGTAGTATTCGTAATAAAAACCTCTTCAGACGAATAAATATCTTTTCTTTTAAATCTCCCTTCTTTGATTTTCAAGTTTTTTCGCCTTGCGATTTCTATAATGGTTTCTCGAGTTATACCGTCGAGTATTCCGCATTCGATCGAAGGGGTACAAAGTACCCCATCTTTATAGAAAAAGACATTACTAATCGTTCCTTCAGTTAATTCATTATTTACATTTAACATTATGGCTTCATAAGCACCTGCCCGTTTTGCTTCTATCTTAGCAAGAATATTATTTAAAAAATTTAAAGATTTTATCTTTGGACTTATTGCTTCTTTTAAGTTTCGCCGTGTCTGAGAAATAATCACTTTTATCCCATTTTGATATAATTCCTTCGGATATTTCTTAAATTTATGTGCTATTATTACAACCGTAGGGTCTGAACACAATTCAGGATCGAGTCCCAATTCACCACGTCCTCTCGATACCGTTAATCTCACATACGCATTTCTAAGATTATTTGCTATTAATGTTTCATAAAGGGAAATCTTTAAAGAGTCCACGCCTTGTGGAATGGTAAGCCCAATAAGCGAAGCAGATCTATAAAGCCTTTTAATATGTTCATCAAGTTTAAAGATAACCCCATCATACACCCGCATCGTCTCATAAATCCCATCACCATAAAGAAAGCCGTGATCAAAAACGGAAACTAATGCCTCTTTTGAAGGCACGATTTTACCATTCAAATATACGTACATGTTTGAATTATAACATTACATTATTTGGACATTGCTACCAATCCAAAAATGTATTTAACGATTATGAGCAATATTCATACACTCAGGCTAAGGATTTAACGCTTAAAATTCCATTCATATGTCAGATATTTCTGCCTTTCAATCTCTTGTGCAAGCTGAAGTTCTTGTTTTGAAAGAAAAGAAGAAACAAGTTCGATCTCGAATGTCTCCTCAAAAGATTTCCTTATACAGTCTTTTATCTCGAAAAGATCTATCCTACATAATAAATCATTCAATCCAATCAATGAATCTTCTACATTTTTATTTTTAAGTCTGAAAATCTTAACTAATTCTTCTTTGTAAATAGCTAAAGGTATTGTCCCCTGCTGAAGTAAACAGTCACTCCATCTCTTCTGGGCAGATCCTATAATCTTTTTATTATTTATAGTAATCTCGCCATACGAAACAGAATTTAGACATAAAGGGCTCCTTTGCTGTTTTAGATACATATGACAATGTTTTTTGGGGCCGATTATTAATTCTGCTGAAATATTTACCTTTGATAAGGCTAAAATTAAAGCCTTGCTTATTTTTTTATAACTCTCGAATAAGTCTGAAAAATGCCCTTTCCATGTCCTTGAAGAAAAACTATATGTAATATCATCCCCGTGTAAGATAGCCCGCCCCCCTGTAGGTCTTCTTATAATAGGAATATCTTTTTCATCACAATATTCTATATCAATATCACTTGTTCTCTGAAAACATCCTATGGTTACAGCCAAAGAATTCCATCCATATAACCTTAAAGTCGGTGGCGATATCTCTTTTTTAACTGAAAGTGCTATAGCCTCATCAACAGCCATATTATAAGCTGCACTACAAGGCCCTGAATCTATCAATCTCCATCTTTCTTTCATAAAAAACTATAAATCGTATGATATCAATTAATCAATGTTGGCAAGAAAAATCCTTCTGTGGTATTCTTTTTTAGTTATGGCTAATATAACTTTAAATTGGCTTAAAGAAAAGATCTTGATTTCAATATTATCTATCTTAACTTTTTCATTTATGCTTTTTACCTTTTATATCGATTTATCTGCTCAGGATAAGGTCTTAAAGATACAAAAGACTTACGATGGGATTTCTGATATAAGTGGTAGATTTATTCAGAAGAGTTTTATTAAAGATTTAAATCGAACAGATACCTTTAATGGACAATTCTTTATAAAGATGCCAATGAAATTGAAATGGAGCTATAAAGACCCCCCGCAGGAAATCTTTGTTAATAATAATGAAATAATTATCTACCAAAAGAATGAGAAACAAGTGCTTAAAGGCAAATTTGATAAAGAAGTTTATGGGCAGGCACCTATTGCACTTCTAAGCGGATTCGGGAAAATACAGGAGGAATTTTTTGTATCCGAAAAGGATAATAAGCTAATTCTTAAGCCTAAAAAAAGTTTAGGCAATATTGTATCTATTGAGGTCATATGTCACGAGTCTGTTTTCCCTATAAGCTCATTTATCATTTACGATTTGTTTTCAAACAAAATAGAAATAATTTTAAAAGATGTAAAAATTAATACAGGACTTAAGGATACCTTATTTGAATTCTTGATACCTAAAGGCATCAATATTTTCGAATACAATCCGTAAAACTTTTAGCATAATTCTTGTCAAAGCGGAATTGCCTATGCTTGAACAAAGATATATTTTAGGATTTAAAATCCGCTTAAATATTACAAAACTTTAAATGCTTATACTTGGCATAGATACATCATGTGACGACACATCAGCCTCTGTCGTTGAAGACGGGATTAAACCTCTTTCAAACATTATTTCCAGTCAGAATGAAATACACAAGAAATATGGTGGAATAGTCCCCGAACTTGCATCCCGCCGACATATTGAAATGATCTGGCCAGTGGTCGATGAGGCCTTGACATCCGCAGGGGTTAAACTCGAGCAACTCTCAGCCATTTCAGTGTGCCACGGTCCGGGACTTATTGGTTCTCTGCTCGTAGGGTGTTCCTTTGCAAAAGCAATATGTTATTCCAAAAATATTCCTTTAGTAGCGGTTAATCATCTCGAAGGTCATATATTCTCACTATTTATAGAAAAGCCCACATTTTCCTTCCCATTCATTGCAGTTATTATTTCGGGAGGGCATAGTTGCATTTATAAAGTCGAAAAATTCGGAAAGTACACAGAGCTTGGCAGAACAAGAGATGATGCAGCTGGAGAGGCATATGATAAAGTGGCAAAATTGCTCGGGCTTGGGTATCCAGGTGGTCCAATAATTGATAGGCTAGCGCAGGAGGGTAACCCCAAAGCCATAAATTTTCCCAGGGCATATCTTCCAGACTCTTTGGATTTCAGTTTTAGCGGGCTTAAAACAGCAGTATTAAATTTCTTAAAGTCAAAAAAAGAGTCAATGGTCAATAGTCATTTATTAGTAGTTAATGCTGGTGACCAAAAAAATGATCAATGTCCGGCGTCAGATGATAAATCTTACTTTTCACTCAAGGATTTAGCGGCCTCGTTTCAGGCTGCCATCTTGGATGTTATAGTCAAAAAAACAGAATGGGCAGTAAAAAAAGAAGGGATAAAAAGAGTCGTTATCTCCGGGGGTGTAGCAGCAAATAGTGGGCTAAGAAAAAGGATGAAGGAGTTATCCGAAGAAAAGGGTATAGAAATATTTATACCTTCCATCCCATTGTGTACAGATAATGCTGCGATGATCGCTGTAGCAGGTTATCATCACCTATACGCAGGTAATATTGCAGGGCTTGATCTAAACCCAAAGGCGTTTTTACCACTTTAAACAAACAAGTGTTTACATAAATATGCGGGCATTATGAACCGAATTCCATAAAATATGCCAATTTTTGTCATAAACCATCCATTATATCATTTCAATATCTATTTTCCCTGTTATTATCAACGGGTTATAAAAAAGATACATTGGCATAGGATGTGCATATTACTTAAGGATAGACAAAAAGAAAGGCTCTCTGTCACTATGAGAGAATGGGATTTCTTCGAAGAAATTATAAATGTAGGTAAAAAACGGGGAAAAATGACGGAAGAGGAAATAAATTGTCTATATTCTTCAGAATTCCTGCTACCCGATGAGATTAATTACTTACTTGACATTTTACAAAGTAAAGGTATTGAGATCACGCACGACCATGATCAATTGTATGAAGAGGAGATAGACGATGTTGAAAAAGAAGAATATCCACAGACAGAAGATTTTGTTCAAGCATATTTTCATTCAATGGGAGATATCCCGGTTCTAAGTAGAAAAGAAGAGAAAGAACTGGCTAAAAGGTTGGCAAGTGGGAAAAAAATAATAAAAGAAATCATCACATCTTTACCTTTATTCGAAAAGATAAAGATTCAGTACAAGTTGGACGAGGAAGAGGAGGACGAGGAAGAAAAATTGATCAATATATGTTTGAATACACTAGATGAGCTGTGGCAAGATCTGAAATCAGTGAACAACAGAAATGGAGATAAGGATTTTAAAAAAACTCTAAAAAATTTAAGCGAAAAATATAGATTAATTGAATCACAGATAGGAATCCCCATGAAAGAATTCCGAGAAAAGTGGAAAAAAATTTCTCATGCAGTCTCAATTGTTACCAAGGCTCGAAATGAACTTATAACTCGCAATTTAAGACTTGTCATAAGTATAGCGAAAAAATACATTGGCAGAGGACTTCCTTTATTAGATCTTATCCAAGAGGGGAATATAGGCCTTATGAGAGCAGCCGATAAATTCAAATATGAAAAAGGTTTCAAATTCAGTACCTATGCAACATGGTGGATAAAACAGTCAATAACTCGTGCAATAATGGATCAGGCAAAAACTATAAGGATTCCCATCCACATGATGGATTTCTATAATAGAGTTATTAGGACATCAAAGCAGTTGGCTCAGGAATTGGGGAGGGAACCCCAGAATGAGGAAATAGCCAAAAAATTAAATGTTCCTGTTAGTAGAGTTGAACAAATCATCAGGGCAATTCAGGACCCAATCGCTTTGCAATCCTATGTTGGGGACGATGATACAAAACTGGAAGACTTTATTAGTGACAAAAATAGTCCATCTCCATATCATAAAACAGAAAGGCAAAGCATGAGGGAGCATATATTAAAAGTACTCCAGACCCTTACCCCGCGAGAACAAAAAATTATTAAAATGAGATTTGGTATAGGAGAGGACAGAGATCATACGCTCGAAGAAATAGGTCAACATCTCTCTATTACACGTGAAAGAGTAAGACAGATAGAATTTAAGGCACTAAAAAAATTGAAACACCCGAGCAGATTAAGGGTATTAAGATCTTAACGGATCTTCTTTTTTTCCAGGATATAAAATGCAATTCCGATAAAAAAAAGTAATACGCTTATAGCTTGTGAAAAGGAGATGTTATAAATGATAAATCCCCTTTGTGTATCACCTCTAAAAAATTCTACAATGAAACGAAGAACAGAGTATAGGATCAAATAGGTAATAAAGAGTTGACCATTAAATGTCTTATATTTTCTTAAAATAACAAGTGATAAAAAAATTATAAATTCCCCTGCTGATTCATAAAGTTGGGTTGGATGAAGTTTAATATTAATTGGTGCTAAGGAAGCTGGGTCTCTAAAGATTACTCCCCACGGAATGTTTTCTGCACTTTTACCATAACAACATCCTGCAGAAAAACAACCTATCCTCCCTATTGCATGTCCTATTGCAATAGATGGTGCAAAGAGGTCACCTGTCCTCCATATGCCTAAATTATTTTTTTTAATAAACCATATAGCTATTGGTATGGCAAACATTAAGCCGCCATAAAAAACGAGTCCGCCTTCCCATATTTTTAAAATACTTAAGGGATTTTCGAGATAATATCTCGAATTGATTAAAATAAAAAAAAGCCTTGAACCTACAAGTGCAGCAATTAGTAGATAAAAACCGAGATCTACTATTTTATTATATTGAATGCCCTCCCTTTTTGCTTGTCTTATGGCAAGGGAAAGTCCGAGGAGAAAGCCTGCGGCTACAAGAAAACCATATGTATATATTGTTATTGGTCCTATCTTAAATAATATTGGATGCATATCTCTCACTTTTTCCTTAAAATAGATGTAAGAAGAATAAGTCCTATACCTACAGTGAGAGATGAATCAGCGACATTAAATGCAGGCCAATGGAAATCTCCTATTGAAAAATCTATAAAATCAACAACCTCGCCATAAAGAAGTCTATCGATAAGATTACCAATTGCTCCTCCTAATAATAAAGAAAGTCCCACATTGTTATATGCATTTTTTATTAAAAGATATGTTACGAATATCACAGCTGTAATCGAAATTAGAATAAAAGATTCGCTACTTAAATTCCTAAACATGCCAAAAGCGGCACCTGTATTCCTGACATTTACTAAATGAAGAAAAGGCAAAATCTCTATGGAGTCTAACGGGCTTATATTTTTTACGACTAAGTATTTTGTCAGTTGGTCTAAAAAAACTATAGAAATGATAATCGGTAATACAAAGGATAATCTTCTCATTTTTCAAAAAGGACCTTATAACACCTTTCACAGATATCAGTAGCATTACTGAACATACCTACGCTTTCACTCCAGTTCCAACACCGTTGGCACTTTTCCCCAGGAGCACGATCTATTTTAATCTCCAGTCCCTCTATCTCAGAACTTTTATATGAGTCTTCTATATTATTTTCTACAATGTCTACTGCAGAGACTATAAAAAATGTTGGTAAAAAATTTGAATATTGTTGGATCAAATCATTATATTCTTCAGTTGGATGTATGATTATTTTTGCTTCCAGTGAATTTCCAATGAATCTTTCTGCTCTTTTCATCTCCAGGGCTTTATTTACCTCATCTCTTATTACAAAAAGTTTATCCCATCTCTTTTCCAGTTCCAGATCATGATATCCCTCATTAACTTCTGGAAAAGGAGCAAGAAATACAGATTCTTCTATATTTTCTACCCCTTGCTCTTTGCTTTTTGCTATCTGCCTTATATTTTGCCATATCTCTTCCGCAGTAAAGGAAATTATCGGAGCCATTAAACGTGTCATCGTTAATAATATATTGTATATGACCCACTGTGATGCCCTTCTCTCAGGAGAGTCAGACTTAAAGGTATAGAGTCGATCTTTCAGGATATCAAGATAAAAAGAGCTCATATCAACAACACAAAAATTGTAAATATTATGGAAGACTTCGTGAAAATCAAACTTTTCGTAAGCATCCAAAACTTTTTTAATAAAAGTCTGAAGCCTGCTCATTGCCCATCTGTCTATTTCAAGAAGATAGTTGCTATAATCTTTCCAATCAAAATCGTAAATGTTACCTATTAAAAATCTACACGTATTTCTTATTTTTCTATATGCCTCTGTAAGTCTATCGAGAATTTCTTTAGAAATCCTTATGTCTTCTCTATAATCCTCTGCTGAAACCCAAAGTCTTAAAATTTCAGCACCACTATTTTTTATGACCTCTTGTGGTACTACAACATTCCCAAGCGATTTAGACATCTTTTTACCTTGACCATCGACAACGAAACCGTGCGTAAGGACTGTTTTATAAGGAGACCTTCCCCTTGTTCCTACAGAGGTCAGTAATGAACTCTGGAACCATCCCCTATGTTGATCACTTCCTTCAAGATACAAATCTGCAGGCCAAGAAAGTCTTGCATCCTCTTCCATCACAGCTGAATGACTTACACCCGAATCAAACCAAACATCGAGTATATCCAGTTCTTTCACAAAAGAGTTATTGCCGCACTTTTTACATTTATATCCTTCTGGTAAAAAATCAGATGATTCTTTTATAAACCATATATCAGAACTGAATTCTTCAACTGATTTTATGATACCTGAAAAAATTTCAGGGTCTGTTACTAAATCATCGCAAATCTCACATTTAAGAAGTGTTATAGGAACACCCCATGCCCTCTGTCTCGATATACACCAATCGGGTCTATTTGCAATCATACCATATATCCTATCTCTACCCCATCTTGGAATCCAAGTAACCTTATCTACCTGAGATAGACTTTTCTCTCTCAAACCATTTTTGTCCATAGATATAAACCACTGCTCCGTTGCTCTAAAAATCACTGGTTTTTTACATCGCCAGCAGTGTGGATATGAATGAATAATCTTTTCCTCTGAAATTAAAAGATTTTTTGCCTTAAGGATTTCTATTATTTTTCTATTTGCATTAAAAACAAATTCACCTTGTAACGTAGATGTCCATTCGCTATCTGGAAGTTTAAATCTTCCATATTTGTCGACGGGTGCATAAATATCTAGTCCATATTTTAACCCAATTTCATAGTCTTCTTCCCCATGTCCTGGTGCAATATGAACAACTCCCGTACCTTCTTCGAGTGATACAAAATCTGCAAGAACAGCCTTTGATTTTTTCTTTAAAAATGGATGGAGAGCATTCATACCTTCCAGATCTCTACCTAATTTCTTTGCAATCACTTTACCTTCTATCCCCATCTTTTCTTTTAGAGCCTTAATTCTATCTTCTGCTACGATATAGACCTCATCATCATGTTTAAGAGCCACATAATTAAAGTCAGGATGGAATGCTATTGCAAGATTTGCAGGGAGTGTCCACGGCGTTGTAGTCCAAATTATGATAAATAATTTATTCCCTTTTAAATCTGGAAAAAATTTTTTAACATCTTCCTCATCAACTGCAAATTTTACGAAGATCGAAGGCGATTCTTTATCATTGTATTCTACCTCTGCCTCTGCAAGCGCCGTAACACATGAAGGGCACCAGTGAACAGGTTTTTTACCTTTATAAACACTACCACTTCTTACGAAATTAAAGAATTCTCTCACAATAACTGCCTCATATTTATTGTGCATTGTCAAATAAGGTTCTCCCCAGTCACCAAAAACCCCTAATCTTTTAAATTCCTCCCTCTGGATATTTACAAATTTTTCAGCATATTCCTTACAGAGCTTCCTCTTCTCGAGGATATTAAGCTTATCTTTTTTATCTCCTAAACTTTTATCTACTTGAAGCTCTATAGGCAAGCCATGACAGTCCCATCCCGGAACAAACGGAGAATAATAACCTCTCATAGTCTTGTATTTAACAATTATATCCTTAAGTATTTTGTTTAAGGCATGTCCAATATGTATATGTCCATTTGCATAAGGAGGACCGTCATGAAGAATATAATGTTTATTTTTCTTGTTTCTTTCAACCAGTTTTTTATAAATGTTATTTTCATCCCAAAATTTCAAGATTTCAGGCTCTTTTTGCGAAAGGTTAGCCTTCATGGGAAAATCCGTTCTTGGTAGATTAAGTGTATCTTTATAATCCTTTGGCATTCTATTATTTAAACTCTCCTGTTATTCGGATTTCTCTTTTCTTTGAGCCTCGCGCTCAGCTATTATTTTCTGTGCTAAGTGACTCGGTACTTCCTCATAATGAGAGAATTCCATTGAATAAAGTCCCCTTCCTGATGTAAGACTGTGTAATTGGTTTGCATATGTAAGCATCTCTGCCATGGGAACAAAGGCTGTTATTTTTTGGTTCCCGCCAGCTTGTGGTTCAACCCCTTGCACTCTTCCTCTTTTTGAGTTTAAGTCTCCTATAACTGCGCCCAATGTTTCATCAGGAGTTATTACTTCAACTTTCATTATAGGTTCCAATAGCACTGGCTTTGCCTCCTGAACTGCCTTCTTCAGAGCCATTGATGCAGCGATTTTAAAAGCCATTTCAGATGAGTCCACAGTGTGATATGAACCGTCAAAAAGTGTTACCTTTAAATCAACTATTGGATACCCAGCGATAACACCTTCCTGCATTGTCTCTACAATACCTTTTTCAACAGCTGGTATATATTGTCTTGGTATCGCTCCTCCAACAATCTTGTCAACAAATTCATAACCCCCACCTCTTGGAAGGGGTTCTATCTCAATATGGCAATCACCATATTGACCCCTTCCTCCCGACTGCTTTTTATATTTTCCTTGTGCCCTTGCAGAAACTTTAATAGTCTCCCTATAAGGCACTTTAGGAGTCTTCATTAAGACCTCAACCCCAAATTTTCTCTTTAATCTTTCAAGGGTAACCTCAAGATGAACCTGTCCCATCCCTGAAAGGATCATCTCCTTTGTCTCTTCATCTCTATGAAACCTCAGTGTTGGATCCTCTTCTAATATTTTGCTAAGGCTTAAACTGACTTTCTCTTCGTCACCTTTGCTCTTTGGTGCAATAGCATAAGAGATAATAGGATCTGCAAATCTGACTTTTTCAAAAATAATGGGATTAGACTCATCTGATAGAGTATCTCCTGTGTATGTCTCTTTGAGTTTCGAGACAACACCTATTTCTCCAGGTCCCAATTTTTGGGCCGGTATTTGTTTCTTCCCCATAATATAAAAAACTTGACCTATCCTTTCTTTTGCCCCTGTTGTAGTATTAAGAACACTCGAATCAGCACTTATTACACCAGAATAAACCCTAAATATGGATAACCTCCCAGCATATGGATCTGCTATAGTTTTAAAAACATAAGCGGAGAAAGGATCTGTTTCAACTGGCTTTCTCTCTATTTCTGTGCCATTCTTAGGGTTTTTACCTTTAATAGGAGATATCCTCGACATTTCTAAAGGAGATGGCAAACAGAGAATCAATGTATCGAGTAGAGTTGGTATTCCTAAATTTTTTAAACCAGAGCCGCATATAACAGGGACAAATCTTTTTGTCAAAGAACCCTCCTTAATGCCCTTAACTATTTCTTCTTCACCGAGAGAACCCCCTTCAAGATATTTTTCGAGAAGAACGTCATCAGCCTCAGCAATTTTCTCTACAAGTATTTTTCTGTATTCCTCAACCTGTTTGACCATATTGAAAGGCATCTCTATCTCTTCTTCTTTGCCATTCACGAATTTATAGGCTTTCATATTTATAAGATTTACAATACCTTCAAAGCTTTCACCGGATCCAATCGGCAATTGAAGTGCTAAGGCATCTACTTCGAAGGCTTTTTCAATCTCTCCTAACGCCCTCAAGAAATTTGCTGCTTCTTTGTCCATCTTATTTACAAAAACAATCCTGGGTAATTCAAAATCAGAAGCATATTTCCAAATCTTCTGCGTTTCAGCCTTTACACCCGAAATTGCACTTACGATAACAATCGCTCCATCAACAGCCTTGAGGCACCCTCGGGTATCCTCAAGAAAGTTGATAAAACCAGGTGTATCAATAATGTTGATTCTATAACCCTTCCAGTCACAAAAGGCAATGGATGAGCTAATTGATATTTTTCTTTCTATTTCCTCTGGTTCAAAATCGGTTATTGTATTTCCATCCTCAACATTGCCAAGCCTGTCTGTTGACCCAGCATCAAACAGCATAGCTTCAACCAACGAAGTCTTCCCCGCACCTCCATGAGCGATTACAACAACATTGCGAATTTTTTCAACTTCAAATCTTGCCATAAGCCCCCCTTAAATATATTTTTAGAGTAATAAACTTATATTTTAAAATCATCGTGAATTTTAACATATAATATTTGACAAATTCATTGTTATTTTTATAGGTTAAAATAATCCTTTAACAACGATGGAAATTATTCGCACGCCAAGAGTAATACAAGATACATCGAAAGGTTACAGCCAACATGGAAAAACTGTAGGCTTTGTCCCTACAATGGGTGCACTACATGAAGGACATCTTAGCCTCGTGAGACGTGCGAGATCGGAAAACGACATAGTAGTTGTAAGTATTTTTGTTAATCCCACGCAGTTCGGTCCTTCAGAGGATTTCGAAAGATACCCACGTGATATTGAAGGGGATATAGAAAAACTTATTAAAGAAAATGTTGATATACTTTTTATGCCAGATATATCGGTAATGTATCCAGAAGGTTTTTTAACATATGTGGAAGTAAAAGATATTTCCGAAAAACTATGTGGTGCGTTTAGGCCTGGACATTTTAAAGGTGTAGCAACAGTTGTAACAAAGCTTTTTAATATCGTTAAACCGACAAGGGCTTACTTTGGTCAAAAAGACTATCAGCAAAGTTTGATTATAAAACAAATGGTTAAAGACCTTAATATGGATATAGATATTATAGTTTGTCCAACTGTTAGGGAAAAAAATGGCCTCGCAATGAGTTCAAGAAATTCTTACCTTAACAATAATCAAAGGACAGCAGCAACCGTTATATATAGATGTCTGAGAGAGGTTTCTGATCTTATAAAATCTGGTATAATAGATATTAAATACATTAAAAGTGTTATGCTTGATAGGATTTCTGCAGAACCTTTAGTTTCTGCGATTGATTATGCTGGCTTATACGACCCTTCTACACTTGATGAAATCTCCGAAATAAAAGAAGAGGTATTACTTGCAGTAGCAATCAGAATCGGAGATACGCGTCTTATAGATAATATGGTCGTGAAGCTATCAGAAGAAAGGTGATTTGAATGTTACAGAGAATACATATTCAGATACTTGATAACCCGACAGAAAGTTTATTTTTCAATGATTACGCATCAGAAATAGTAGGCACAAATAAAATATTAACAGAAGAATTATCACAAGAAATGAATTATTTTTATCCTTCTGTGGTTTTTGTAGAATATATAGATTTATTTATGGACAATGAAGATGAATTCGATGACATTAGAGAACTTTTAAGAATTGGTGCAATAAATACACCCATAGTCTTAATAAATGGAGTACTAAAAATACATGGGGGTATTTCTTCTTCCATAATCATGAAAGAGGTTGAAAAACTTCTTTCCGCAGGTCCACTTCACTAAAATAAAAAAATTCATTTTATATTTTTAGAAATCAATTTCTCAACAGTCGGGAAAAGTCTTATATCAGTGTGAGGCAAGAATAAAGCTGAGAGATATTCGTCCATAAAACTTCTTGATACTGATAATTCAACATTTGTCATCTTTTGTGCTATCTCTTCAGCTTCTCTTCTCATTTTGCCTGATAATAGACAAAGATATGCACCGGCAATAGATGTGTTGCCAAGAAATACAAATTTCTCTTTTGGAAGGTCTGGTAACATGCCGATAATAATGGCTTTTTCGACATTAAGGTAATTTCCAAAACCTCCAGCAATATAGATATTATCTATATCATTGAAAGTAAAACCCGTCTTCTTCAATAGGAGTGAAACCCCTGCATATATTGCTGCCTTTGCTCTAATAATGTTTTCTATATCGACTTCTGTAAGAACAATGTCTTTTTGTCCATCGCTATAAAAAATAAACTCCGGACCTTCAAATCCAATCCTTATTCTTTTTATATTAGGTTTTTCGAGAAATTTACCTTTTTGATCTATAACGCCTGAGAGAAATAACTCTGTTATTGCATCTATCATACCCGAACCACATATACCAATAGGTCTTGTATCACCAATAATCTTCAAAGATGGTTCTAATGTATCAGGGTCTAATGTTATTGATTCTATAGCGCCTTTTGTTGCCCTCATTCCATGTCTGATTCCACTGCCTTCAAAACAAGGTCCTGCTGAACACGCTGCAGTAATAAGCCAATCCTTATTTCCTATAACGATTTCGCCATTCGTACCTATATCCATAAATATCGATATCCCGTCTTTCCGATGCAATTTTGAAGCAAGAACACCTGCAACAATATCACCTCCTATATAGCTTGCAACACATGGTACAGTATAAAGAGGAGCATTTGGATTAATATTTAACCCTGCTGTTTTAGCATTCCATATAGGAAATGTATTAAGCGTAGGCGTATATGGTTCTTCTCTTATATATTTAGGATTTAACCCCCAAAAAAGATGAGACATGGTAGTATTACCAGAGATCACGGCTGATTCAATATCATCTGATTCAATTTTATGTCTTTCAATAATTGGAATTAATAAATTATTAACATCATTAATTACAGCATCCCTTAATTCATCAAGCCCGTTACTTTCTGTTGCATAAACAATGCGAGTTATAACATCATCTCCAAACCGGATTTGTGAATTATAGGTTGAACCTACATCTATGATATGACCATTTTCAAGATCTACAAGGTAAATAACGATTGTGGTTGTGCCTATGTCGGCTGCTATACCATAACTCTTTTTTTCTGCAACCGGTGTTGTAAATATCGCTTCAAAGGCATCAGTATATGCAAAAATCACCTCCCATCCTGAACCCCTAATCGATTTAGCTAACCCTACCATGAAATCATGGGAAAATCTCATGTCTTTTAATCCCTTTTCTTCAAGGGCTTTCTTCAATCTTTCAAGATCACTAATGTTATTATTCAAAGTAGGAGGATCTATTTTAAGAACAACTCTCTTTAAAAGTGGAGAAATATCCCCATCTAATGATTTAAATAACTCAAAAAGTTCATTTGCTTTAGATATCTCAATAATATCGCCAATGACTATTTTAGACTCTTTAGGTATATCTATAATTAGATCTTCATCAGGGTATGTCTGACAGGCAAGCGTTATACCAGAGCTAACTTCACTGGGTTCCAATTTCCCTTTAGAGCTAATAGTGTATTTACCTGAAATAATTTTTACACGGCATTTACCACATATACCTTTTCCCCCGCATGAGGCAACAAGATAAATGCCATGTCTTTTTAAAGTCTGAAGTAAATTTTCATCTTTTAAGATATCGAGTGTTTCCCCAGTAGGTAATCGAATAAACATTTTTCAGACACTATTCTATCATAATGAATGTTATAAAAATAAACCGGGTTGCATTTTTAGGAAGCATCACCAATTCCGTGATGAATAAAAAAGGGGCTCACCTTATAATGT
>CAYOJI010000019.1:0-27712 GCA_964404225.1 uncultured Nitrospiraceae bacterium | reverse complement strand
TGACCAGTACTAATAGACCGTGAGACTTGACCCTCTTCTTCCCTCCTGTTGTCAAGGAAACAAAAAGGGCCGTAGAGGAAGGCCCTAATTTTTTTGTCTGTGAGGGGTATTAATGAGAGAAAGAGATATATTCGAAGAGATTATTGATATAGGCAAAAGGAGAGGAACGCTCACATACGATGAGATAAATGATGCACTTCCATCGGAGTTCTTTTCTCCTGATGAAATAGAAGACTTAATGGATATTTTACAAGATATGGGAGTTAAGGTTGTAGATCATGAAGAAACGCTCTCTCCTGAAGAAGAAATAGAGGAAGAATTAGAAGAGTACGAGAAGACAGAGGATTTAGTACAGGCGTATTTTTATTCCATGGGAGATATCTCTATCCTTACCAAGGACGAAGAAACAGAGTTAGCAAAAAGACTTGAAGAAGGAAAAACCATAATAAGAGAACTGGTAACAGCTTTGCCTCTTTATAAAAAACTTGAGGCAAGTATGAATGGAGACGAGGAAGAGCTTAGCGCAGAAGAAAGAGCTGATGAAGCGATGATAAAAACCGTGGAAACTATTGAAAATCTTATGAAAGAAGTAGAAGAAAAGGATAAAATGATCGCTAAATACGGTTCTTTAAAGGTTCTTAAAAGTGCTATTAGAGAGAAAAAGAAAAAGAATATAGATACAAAGAAACTTGAAGTATTGGCAAAGGATGTTGAGAAGACTTATAAAAGGATAGAAGCCGAAGTTGGGGTTAAAATAGATGAACTTAAATCAATGTGGACCCGTATTCAAAAAGCAAAGACCCTGATTGAGACTGCAAAAAATGAATTAATTACCCGTAATCTCAGGCTTGTGGTTAATATAGCTAAAAATTATGTGGGTAGAGGGTTGCCATTACTGGATTTGATTCAAGAAGGTAATATAGGATTAATGAAAGCAGTTGACAAGTTTAAATATGAAAAGGGATTTAAGTTTAGTACCTATGCAACGTGGTGGATTAGGCAGGCAATTACAAGGGCACTTATAGACCAAACAAAAACAATTAGAGTTCCTGTTCATATGATGGAATTTTATAATAGAGTGACCAAGGCTTCGAGAGAACTCACGCAGCAATTGGGACGAGAGCCAACTAATGAAGAAATTGCGCAAAAACTTATGGTTCCAACGAGGAAAGTTGAAGAAGTCTTTAGGGCGATTCAGGACCCTATTGCACTTCAAACTCCTGTAGGGGATGAAGATACCGAGTTAGAAGATTTTATAGGTGATAAAAACAGTCCGTCTCCATATTCTGATGCTGAAAAAATTGAGACATCTGAGCAGATTCAAAAAATTCTAAAGACACTTACACCGAAAGAAGAGATGGTTATAAGGATGAGATTTGGAATAGGAGCAGATAGAGATCATACCCTCGAGGAAGTTGGTAGACATTTATCTATTACGAGGGAAAGAGTAAGACAGATAGAGGCGAAGGCTTTGAGAAAGCTCAAGCATCCAAGTAGACTTAAGGCACTTAAAAGATTGATGACTATTCCTGCGTAGATTTTGTAATTTTGTCTCCTATTAATATTTCTCTGTTACTTACTTTTTTGACTAACGCGGTAGATGTTGTATCTTGGACATCAATAATCTGGATTAGTCCATTTGGTATTTCACATGTATCTTTTGTAGATTTTATAGTTGTTGCGAGTAAATCGCCTACGAGTAAACCGTCTTTTTTGCCTTTATCAATGTAAACAATATCAAATGTTCCATTGATTAAATGTGAATGTTTTGAAGCAACGATATATCCTTTTATATCTGGTTTTCGAGGATTATCAGCTGATAGCGGAGGGATTATTTCATAGAATTTTGTAAGTAAATTACTGGGAGATATTTCATTAAAAGATTTAACTATTTTTACTTTATCGCAATTTTTGTCTTCTATGACTTCTGCAATACCAAGTATTTCTACCAGATATCCGAGATGCTTACCTGTTTCAGGATGCTTTATCCTTTGTCCATATTTTATAACATAAAATTTATCACCTTCGTTTATGTTTTCTTTTGTTTTTATGAAGGCATGATCTCCGCTGGAAATAAGGGATTTGCCATTTACAGAACCAATTATTTCTCCTATATGATCACGAGAATTAGTTATGTAGCCACTTTTAATTAAGATGTTTTTATCAACGAGGTATTCTTTTTCAACTTGTTTTACTGGTGTGATTATCTCCTTTTCGACGGGTTTTTCTATTTCTCTTTCTTTTATTACAATGGGTTTTGGCTCAATGACTTCTTGTTTTAAAAGGCCTATAGGAATTTTTATTTTTTGATTTGGATAAATCTTATCAGGATTTTTTATATTTGTATTTTCCTTCCAAACCTTTGGCCATAAAAACGGATTTTTAAACTCTTCTTTAGTGATATCCCAGAGGGTATCTCCTTTTTTAATTGTATAGTCTTTAAACTCGTACATTTGTGCAAAAGTAGTAGTTATGAAACCGATAATTAAGATCAAAATAAAATTAACTATAATAAATTTTCTTCTTCGCATATTTACTCCTTTAAAAGTTTTACTTTAGATAAAAATAACGAAGATACTGAAAACTGTCAAGCAATTTATTTTTAATTAATTTATTGTATTTAATTTTCGTTATTTTTTTTGATATATTTATTTGGATGAAGTATTCGAAAAAAATTATTCTGATTATTTTTCTTTTATTATCGACTGCTACATCCTTTGCTTCAGAAATTAAGGAATATACCCTTGAAAATGGTTTAAAGATAATAGTTATCGAAGAACATAAGGCTCCTGTTGCTACATTTCAGATTTGGTATCGTGTAGGTGCAAAAGACGAACCCGTTGGTAAATCTGGCTTAACTCATTTATTAGAGCATATGATGTTTAAAGGTACTTCCAAATACGGTCCATCAGAGTTTTCAAAAATTATTCAAAGAAATGGTGGAACTGATAATGCTTACACAACAAAAGATTATACTGCATATTTTACACTTTTAGCTTCAGACAGAATAGAGATAAGTATCGATCTCGAAGCTGATAGAATGTGTAATCTTATATTGGACCCAAAAGAAATGCTTTCGGAAAGAAATGTTGTTATGGAAGAAAGAAGGCTTAGTTATGAAGATGACCCAGAGAATTCTCTTTACGAGGAGGTTGTTGCAGCAGCATTTAAAGTGCATCCATATCAACGGCCTATAATAGGGTGGATGTCGGATATCGAAAATATTGATAGAGACGATTTATATGAATTTTATACCACATATTATTCACCTCAGAACGCTTTTATCTTGATAGTGGGAGATGTAAATGCATATGAAATAATCGAAAAAGTACGGAAATCCTTTGAAAAGATCAAAAAGGGAGAGATTAAAGAAAGGATAAAGTTCATAGAGCCCGAACAGAAAGGGGAACGTAGGGTGTACCTTAAAAAAGACGCTAAACTCCACTCTATTCTTATTGCTTATCACACACCAAGTTTCCCCCACGAAGATAGTTATGCACTGGAGGTGTTAAGTTTTATACTCTCTAATGGGAAAAGCTCACGACTTTATAAATCTCTGGTTTATGAACAGAAAATATCACTCAATGTATCTGCTTATTACAGCTCAGTTAGTAAAGATCCATATCTATTCTTCTTTTCATCTAAGGTAGCACCGGGCAAAGATATTAGGGAAGTTGAAAATTCTATTTATAGAGAGATCGATAGATTAAAGAAAGAACCTCCTTCTGATTACGAGGTTCAGAAAGCAAAAAATCAAATTGAGGCATCTTTTATAATGGATCAAGATTCTATATTTATGCAAGCAATGAATTATGGTATTTTTGAGATGCTTGGTGATTGGAGACTTATAAATAAATATATTGATGGGATAAGAAAAGTTACACCTAATGATGTGATGCGAGTGGCTAATAAATATTTCAATGAAGATAATAGGACCGTAGGAATATTATTACCAATAGAGACGATTAAAGGTGAGTCATGAATAGTCAACAACTAAAAAACAATTTTAGATACTTACAACTTTCATTCTTCTTAATACTTATTCTCCTCTGTTTATTATCTACTAATGTTTTTGCACTTAATGTACAACGGACGACTCTTCCGAATGGATTAGTAATTCTACATTCAGAGAATCACGGCCTGCCTTTAGTAATGGTTACACTTATTGTAAAGGCTGGACAGGTTAATGAGTCACATGAGAAGGCAGGGCTCGCAAATCTTGTAGCTGAACTTCTTACGGAAGGGACAAAGTCTCGTAAGGCAAACGATATAAATGAAGAATTAGATTTCATGGGTGCATCACTTGATGTATCAGCAGAAAATGATTATACGATTATTAAATTATCTATCCTGAAAAAAGATATCGAAAAAGGATTTGAAATTTTTTCTGACATTTTGTTGAATCCTGTTTTCCCACAGGAAGAAATTGATCGAAAAAAAGATCGAATAAAAGGTTATTTGATAAGACTTGAAGAAGAACCTTCTTTTTTAGCTGAACGCGCTTTTAGGAAAGAATTATTCGGAGACCATCCTTATGGAAGACTTGTTGAAGGTTCCATTGAGAGCATCGATAAGATTACGAGGGAAGACATAGTAACGTTTTATTCGAATTACTTTATCCCAAATAATTCTATTATTTCCGTAGTAGGTGATCTTACATCTGAAGAGCTAAATAGTTTATTGGCAAGATATTTAGGTAATTGGGGGAGAAAAGACATGTCAGAGGGGTTTGTAAATGAGATTACAGAACAGAAAAAATTTAAAATCATAAAAATAGATAAAGACCTAACACAAGCGAATATTATAATTGGGACTATAGGAATAAAAAGGAAAGACCCTCAATATTATGCATTTTCTGTTATGAACTACATATTTGGAGGTGGTGGCTTTTCATCGAGACTAATGCAATCAATTAGAGAGGAAAAAGGACTTGCATATGATGTTCACAGTTTTTTTAATGCTTATAAAAATGGTGGTTCATTTCAAATAGGTCTTCAAACGAAAAATGAGACTGCAAATATTGCTATTGATGAAATAATCAGACAAGTTAAAAGGATGCGAGAGGAAGGTATTTCGGACAAGGAACTTGAGGAAGCAAAATCCTATTTAATTGGTAGTTTTAAAAGGAGACTCGATACTAATAGAAAGGTTGCCGATTTTCTCGCTTTCGTCGAGTTTTTTGAACTTGGGCTTGATTATGTTGAAAGATATCAGGATTATATAAATAATGTAACAAAAGAAGATGTTACAAAGTTAATAAAGAAATATCTTGTTCCTGAGGATTTTGTGATCGTTGTAGTAGCGAATTTAGAGAAAGCTGAGCTAAAGTTTTAAACCTACATTCTATCTCGCTAATGCAGGCGTAGAGTATTTGTCTATTCTTTATACCCCACGACAGCGATACCTACGCGGTTTGCTTCTTCAATAATTTTATCTTTTTCGAGGATAATACACTTTTGTGCTTCTAAACACAAAACTCTTGCGTTAACCTCAATCATTGATCTTAATGTATCTAAGCCTGCTACAGGAACATCGAATCTCATGTCCTGATTCGGCTTGCTAACTTTAACTACAACAGCACCTTTATCAGCAAGTTCTCCACCTCTTTTTATCGCCTCATCAGTGCCTTCAATTGCTTCAACTGCCATCACTGCCTGATCTTTGACAACTACGGTCTGTCCGATATCCAGTTTACCGATTTCCTTTGCTATTCTAAATCCAAACTTTATGTCTTTCCATTCGTTATCTGAAGGTTTGCTTTTTGTAAGTATTCCTTCAGGAGTTAAAATATCTGAACTGAAATTAGTTATCTTTAAAAGTTTGATACCTTCTCGCTGGAGTTCTTCAGTTATTGCGAGAAGGATAGTGTCATCCTTTCTATCTTTAAGTGAAAATAGGAGTTTGATTGCCCTCGAGTCAGGTGTAATTCTACTTTTGTAAAGCAATGACTTTGATACTTTACCCACCATTATTGCCTCTTTAACATCACTTTTTTTTAAGTAATTTATGATTTGACCAAATTTGCCAACGTTTACCCATTTTATTTCATCAACATAAGAAGAAAGTGATATATCAGTTAGCGAATCGAGGGCAATGGCTATAACCCTAAAGCCTTTCGCCTTTGCACTTGATGCAATAATTTTTGGTAATTCGCCTGTACCTGCAATTAATCCAAGTTTCTTCATTTGCTATGTATAATGCTTAATTAGCTACCTGATACCCAATGCAAGATAAAAAATCTTACACATAATATTATCTACAGATTCCTCTCTTATTTTTTTGTATAAACTCGATAAGGTGTTTTATTTCTTCGGTATAAGGAAGTTCTTCCTGTATTTTCTTTAAAGCTTCTTTTAAGGTATGTTTTTCTCTAAATAATATTTTATATGCCCTTTTAAGTTCATTTATTGTTGAATCTGGAAAGCCGTGCCGCTTTAATCCGACTGTATTGAGTCCGAAAAGCTTTGCCCTTGCACCCGAAGCTATTACGTATGGTGGGATATCTTGTCCAACTCCACTAAATCCACCAACCATTGAATAAGCACCAATTCTTGTAAATTGATGTATAGCGACAAGTCCACCGATAACAACGTAGTCTTCTACAATCACATGTCCTGCAAGAGTAGCAACATTCGCCATGATTACAGAATTTCCAATTTTGCAATCATGGGCAATGTGGACATAAGCCATTAGAAAGTTATTATCTCCGATTTCTGTAACTCCATCTCCCCCAACAGAGGCTCTGTGGATTGTTATATATTCGCGAATAATATTATTATTTCCTATTCGTACACCTGTCTTTTCTCCCTTATATTTTAGATCTTGTGGAGGAAGTCCAATAGTAGCAAAAGGATATATTACACAGTTTTCACCTATTTCTGTATCACCTTCTATGATTACATTAGAGATGAGTCTTGTACCCCTTTTTATACGAACTCCATCATTTATGATACAGAAAGGTCCAATATAAGTTTCATCTTCAATCTCTGCTTTTTTTGATACCACGGCTGTGGGATGTATTTCTTTTCCCATATAGTCATAACTCCTTGTCTGTTACCATTGCTGTAAATTCGGCTTCTGCTGAAACCTTGTCATCAACATATGCAGTGCCAGAAAACTTCCATACGTTTCCCCTCTGCTGAAGTATATTTACAACCAATTTTAATTGATCCCCCGGAACCACAGGTTTCCTGAATTTTGCTTTTTCTATGCTCATGAAATAAACACCCTTTCCGGCATTTGCACCTGACCGATAAGCAAGGATACCAGCAACTTGTGCCATTGCCTCAATTATTAAAACACCAGGCATTATTGGTTGGCCAGGGAAATGTCCTTGAAAGAACTCTTCATTAATTGTTACATTTTTAATTCCTATTGCTTCTACACCTGGTTCGAGCTCTATAATTTTGTCTACCATGAGAAAAGGATATTTGTGGGGCAGAAGTTTTTGTATTTCTTTTATATCAATCATTCTGTGTCCTCCTTTCAAGTTCCGATATTTTCTTTTCCAATTCTTTTATTTTCTTATATAGTTCAGGAAGTTTTGCAAAGATAGCTTGCGCTTTCAACCACTCTTTATGGGGTATAGCTGGAACACCTGAATACATTCCTTTGATAAGATGTCCCATAACACCCGACTTTGCACCTACCATAGTGCCTGTATCAATTTTTGCATGATCAGTAATTCCAACCTGTCCGGCAAGGGTAACAAAATTGCCTATCTCTGTACTTCCTCCGATTCCAACTTGTGCAACAATGATCGAGTTTTCACCTATTTTTACATTATGAGCGACCTGAACGAGGTTATCTATTTTTGTGCCTTTTGATATTATAGTATTTCCAGTTGTCGCCCTATCGATGGATACATTAGAACCTATTTCGACATCATCTTCGATAATTACACCACCTACTTGAGGAATTTTGAAATAGCATTTTTTATCTTCATCAAAAACATATCCAAAGCCATCAGACCCGATTACAGAGCCCGAATGTATAATTACCCTTTTGCCTATCTTGACTTCTTCCCGAATGGATACATTTGGATAGATTACGCATCTTTCTCCGATACTGCAATTTTTGCCTATAAAAACAAAGGGGTAAATTATTGTTTCATCTCCGATGGAGACATCATCCGAAATATAAGAGAATGGATAAATAGAGATATTTTCCCCCAACCGCGCTTTATTAGAGATATAAGCTTCGCTGCTAATTCCAAAAGGTTTATAGGATTTTGTATAAAAATGTGTTAGAATTTTAGCAAAAGCCAGATAAGGATTAAAAACCTTTAACTGAGGGATATTTAATTCAGCAATCGGTTCTTTTGTAATTACACATGATGCCTTGCATCTTAGTAAATCCTTTAGATATTTTTTTGAAGCAATAAAGGTAATATCTCCTTCTTTAGCTTCTTTAATTCCTGAGACTCCTGTGATTTCAATATTATGTCTTCCTATTATCTCACCATCAACCAGCGATGCAAGTTCTTCTAATTTCACTATTTCTTTGTTTTAGCTTTTGACTCGTTATACTTTTTTAATATATATTCTGTAATATCAAGTATCTTGTCTGAGTATATAGCCACGCTACGTTCGAGAATTAGAGAATAGCTTTCCTCTTCACCAATTTTATTCACTAATTCGTAAATCTCCTTTAGAATTATATCGGTCAATTCTGTTTCCTTCTTTTTAACTTCTGATTGAGAGTCTTGGACAAGGCGTTGGTATTCTCTTATAAGCTTTTCTAATTCATCTTCTTTATTCTTTTTTGCTTCAGAGGACAAAACAGAAGCCTGCTTTTCTATTTCATTTTTTAGTTTTTCTATTGCCTTACCTTTTTCGTCTATAGTGATCTGTTTCGATTTTATCAAGGCTTCGAGGTCACCCTTAGCTTTTTGGCCAGCATCAGATTCATTAAGAATCTTCTGAATATCGATTACACCTATTTTTAATTGTTCTGAAGAATATGATGCATTGGGAAGAAAACCCAAAGATAGAAGCACAGAAAAAAGTATAACTATTCCTAATTTAGAACTTCTCATTTACCCTCCTTAAGGTCTAAAATTGTTTATTTAGAAGAATGTTCCAAAAGCAAATTCAAATCTACTTGAACGCTCACCTGGCTGTTTATTAATATTGTAACCCCACTCAAGTCTTACTGGACCAATTGGTGAAATCCATCTGATACCTAATCCTGTAGTATATCTTAAATCAGGGAATTTTTCGAATGATTCATATGCGTTACCTGCATCAAAAAATACTACACCTTTTAATCTAATATCGCTTACTAATGGGAAAATGTATTCTAAGTTTAAAATTAATTCCTCGGTCCCTCCAATTACATCGTTAGTTTCTTTGTCTCTTGGTCCTGCTTCACCAAAGCCCAAACCTCTTATGGTATAAATCCCACCTACATAAAATCTTTCATATAAAGGAAGGTCTTTACCACCAATTCCCGTTGCGTAACCAAATCTTCCCCTTAACATGATTGAAGTACTTTTAATCGGAAAGTACCATGCAGAATCAATCTCACCCTTAATGAAATTATTTGTTCCACCAATTCCAGCATAAGTTACGTATATTGAATTCCTTGATCCTCTTGATGGGTCAAGATAATTGTCTCTCGAGTCTCTTACAATAGATGGTGTTATACTGCTGGTAACCCTTGTTCCTTTTTGTTCCCTAATTATTTTGGGAGCTCCTTCAGAGATATCAAATATCTCAGCATGTTCAAAATTATAACCTACATTTACCCACCAATAATCAGAATACCTCTTCCCAAATGCTATATCAAAACCTGTAGCCTTTTTATTATACTCTATGTACTCTCTTGTGATTTTATATATACCTGTAGAAAAAGTGATAGGCTTATCCATAAACCAAGGGTCTTTGAAAGTTATGTCGTAATAAGAGGTTCTTCCACCCAGTTCTCCTCTTATTTTTACAAATTGCCCCTTCCCAAATAAATTACCTTGGGTTAGCTCAACCATTGCAATAAATCTTTCTATAGAACTGTAACCACCTCCGATACTAAAAAAACCTGTAGGTCTTTCTTTTACTTTGATTTCGATATCAACAAGTTTTTCCTCGGGATTTGGTTTAGGAACTAACTCTACGGTTTCAAAAAAATTCAGATTATTAAGCCTTTCATAACTTCTTTTTAAAAGTGAACTGTTAAAAATATCACCTTCATCTAATCTAACTTCTCTTCTTATAACTTTATCTCTTGTTTTTGTATTGCCTGAAATTTCGATCCGGCCAATTTTGTACTTATCACCTTCATCTATATTAAGAATTACTTGAACGAGATTTTTATTCTCCACAGGAACAAGATCAGGTGTTATAGTAATAAGAGCGTATCCATTTTCAGAATAGAGTTCAGATATGGAAAGGATATCCTTTCGTAATGTCTCTTTGCTAAACGGCTTTCCAACTTTTAATGTAATCCTTTTCATTAATTCATTCTCGTTGAAGACCTTATTGCCACTTATCTTTATTGTCGACACTATATACTGCTCACCTTCTGAAATATCAATTACTATAATCATTCCCTTTCCATCATCTGTGAGGTTAATCTGTGGTTCTCCAACTACAACTTTTATAAAGCCGTTATCAAAATATAAATCCTTTATTTTTTCTATGTCTGATTCCATTTGGTCCTTTTTATAATATCCAGAGGAAGTAATGAATGAAAAAAGCCACCATTCTCCAGTTTTCATAACACCCTTTATCTTTCTGTCTGATAAAAATTTATTCCCTTCGATCTTTATTTTTTTAATCTTTATTTTTTCACCTTCGTATATCTGGTAAGTCAAGATTACTTCGTGCGGACTGATTTTTCCTATTATCGGTATTATTTGGGATAAATAATATCCTTCTTCTTCATAAAACATTTTTAGTTTATTAGCGTTATCCTGTATTAATACTGCATCTGCAATTGCTCCTGTAGAAATAGTTAATTTTTCCTTAAGCTTAGAATCTTCAAATTCTTTATTACCCTGTAGATCAATTTTCACTATGGTAGGTTTTTCCTTTACAATATAAACTAATCTTACCCCTCCCTCAAAAGGTTCTATTTCGGCTCTGACATCATCAAAATAGCCCATTTTGTAAATAGCCTTGATATCCTCGTTAGTCTTTTCTTGAGAAAGAGGTTCACCAATTTTCTGGGTAATCTTAGGCATTATTGCATTTTCTTCAATTCTTTTAAGTCCAACTATTTCAATAGAGTTAATGATTGGAAGTTCTTCCGAAAATGAAATTCCTGAGCATAGATTTAAAATAATTATGAAAAATAATAGTTTTATTCGAGACATATTAAACCCAAAGCCATAAATAAATCCAGTAAGTATAGCACCTATTAAGGGGTAAATGTAAATAAATTTTTATTTAGTTGAAAGATTTTGTTATCATTCTTCTTATGAGAAAACAGATAAAGTCATTGTAATAAATTCTATGGATATATCTGTAAGAGAACATGTTAAACACCTTCTTCTGGAAAGAGATTATAATCGCTTGCTTGAATTGTGTGAATCGGACAGAAGATATTGGCGAGAGATTCGTTTTAAACTTTATGACCCAGACGAAAAAATATATTGGTCTGCTATTGAAATTTTTGCGTTAATGATGAAGATGTGGTGGGAGAGAGGAAGTGAAGAAAAGGTTCGCCAGTATATAAGAAATTTATTTTGGTCAATAAATGATGAGTCAGGGGGAATTGGTTGGCATGCACCTCAAACAATTGCTGAAATTATAGCTAACATTCCATCATTAATTGATCCTTATGGAAGTATGATGATTGCCCATTGTATTGATGAGCCTCCTCTTATTAAAGGCTGTCTTTGGGGGATAGGAAGATTAGGTAAGATGATAACTGATTCAGTATATTTTTTTAAGGATAAAATTTTATTTGTTTTCCAGATTAAAGAATTGGAGACAGTTGGGATCGCAGCTTGGGCAATGGGTGAGGTTGGATTTCAACCTGCTATCCCTTTTTTAGAGAAATTACTCGAGGAAGAATTCGAAATAAATATATATATTTCGGGTGATTTTCAAAGAAAATCTATGAAGAAATGGGCAGAAGAGGCTATTACTAAGATATTAGGCTATAAAAATAAATTATGAAATAAACTATAATTTAAAATTTAATTTTTTTATTAATAAGAGCATAATCAAATTATCTAATATTTATATAAATAATCTCTACTTGACAAAAGACTCTTAGTGGATTATTATTAATCACTTTTCTAAGTATTTTAATGTTTTAAAGTAATGTTTGATTCAAATTTTTTTTCAATATTAATAGAGGAAGGGGGTGAAGAAAGAAATAAAAATTTTTAATATCTGATTTATTAAAATACAGCAAAAGGAGGTAAGAGATGGGAATCCCAGGACAAGAGCATTTATGGGATAAAGAAGTCGAGGGTCATAGAACCTATAATGATGTAAGGATTTATTCAGATGAAGAGCTGAAAAACTATACCGAAGAAGAATTAAAGACTTTTAAGGTAAAGCATGATATCCCAATGCTTGAAGAGTTAGAAAAAGGTCCGTGGCCAAGTTTTGTAAGCGATTTAAAAAGGGAAGCCCTGCGCAGAAAGAAACTGGGTCCGGATAAATTACAGATAGCAGTTGAAGTTTGTGAAGATTTATTAGGACTGGTAGAGCTTTCTTACAAAGAGGGTGAAACACACTGGAAACATGGTGGTATTGTTGGAGTTTTGGGTTACGGCGGTGGCGTTATAGGAAGATATTCTGACCAACAAGAGAGATTCCCCGCTGTTGCTCATTTTCATACCATCAGAATTAATCAGCCAGGTGGAAAATTTTATACAACAGATTACCTAAGAACTTTCTGCGATATATGTGAATATCGTGGAAGTGGAATAGCAAATTTACATGGTTCAACTGGTGATATGGTTATTCTTGGAACATTCACTGAACAGCTCGAACCGATATTCTTTGATTTGACCCATGACCTTGGTGTAGATTTAGGTGGTTCAGGTTCAAACCTTCGTACACCGTCAGATTGTATAGGCCCTGCGCGTTGTGAGTTTGCCTGTTATGATACCCTTGATATGTGTTATGAAATGACAATGACATTTCAGGATGAATTACACAGACCCGCATTCCCCTATAAATTTAAGTTAAAATTTGATGGTTGTCCTAATGGTTGTACTGCAAGTATTGCACGCGCAGATATGTCATATATCGGCACTTGGAAGGATGATATTAGAATAAATCAAGAAGCTGTTCAGGAATATGTCGCGGGGAAGATTCCACCAGATGGAGGAGGGTTTGCTGGAAGAGATTGGGGACCTTTCGACATCCAGAAAGAGGTTATTGACTTATGTCCAACACAGTGTATGAGCTGGGATGGAAAGAAATTAACTATCAATAATGCAGAATGTAACCGCTGTATGCATTGTATTGATACGATGCCCGAGGCATTGAGGATTGGACAGGACACAGGTGTAAGCATATTATTCGGAGCAAAGGCACCAATACTCGAAGGAGCCCAGATGTCTGTCTTGACTATACCTTTCATGTATGCAAAAAAACCATATGACAGCATTAAGGATGTAGCGAGAAAGGTTTTTGATTGGTGGATTGAAGAAGGTAAAAACCGTGAAAGACTCGGAGAGCTTATTCAGCGTATGGGATTAAAGACTTTTATAGAAGTTCTTGGAATACCTGCAATGCCTCAGATGGTTAAAGAGCCTCGTTCTAATCCATATGTATTCTTTAAGGAAGAGGAAGTTCCAGGCGGATGGACAAGAGATATAAAAGATTATAGATCAAGACATCCAAGATAATAAAGGAGGTATATTATGTCGAAAGGTAAATTTGGCTATTACAATCCTGAAAAGCCGCAAGAGAATAGGATAACTGATATAGGTCCTATTCATTATATGCAAAATCTGCCGCCACTACTTAGAAAGAATTATGGTAAGTGGCTTTCTCATAGAATATTAGAACCTGGAATTTTAATGCATGTTGCTGAGTCAGGAGACAAGGTCTATACTGTTAGATGTGGTGGCGCAAGATTAATGACAGTAGAACATATTCGCGAAATATGTGATATAGCTGATAAATACGCTAATGGATATGTGCGTTGGACTACAAGAAATAACGTAGAGTTTATTGTTGATAGTGAAGAAAAGGCTAAGGAATTGAAAAAGGAACTTGAAAGTAGAAAACATGTAGCAGGTTCTTATAAATTCCCTGTTGGTGGAACTGGTATGGGAATTACAAATATTGTTCATACACAGGGATGGATTCATTGCCATACACCAGCAACAGATGCATCTGGGCCTGTGAAGGCTGTTATGGATGAACTCTTTGATTATTTTAAAAGCATGACACTACCTGCGAAATTAAGGGTTTCACTCGCATGCTGTCTTAATATGTGTGGTGCTGTTCATTGTTCGGATATAGCAATGCTTGGCTATCATAGAAAACCACCTGCAATAGACCATGAAGTTTTACAAAAGGTTTGTGAAATTCCGCTTGTTGTAGCTGCATGTCCTCTCTATGCAATTAAGCCCATTACATTGGAAGATGGGAAGACCAAGAGCGTTCATATCAATATAGAGAAATGTATGTATTGTGGTAATTGTTATACAATGTGTATGGCATTGCCTCTTGCTGATAAAGAGGGAGACGGCGTAGCGATACTCGCAGGAGGGAAGATTTCAAACCGTAGGACTCCACCGAAGTTCTCTAAGGTTATTGTGCCATGTTTACCAAACAATATGCCGCGTTGGCCAGAAGTTGTTCAAACCATTAAAAAGATTGTAGAAGTATATGCTAAAGAGGCAAGGAAATATGAAAGACTCGGCGAGTGGGCAGAAAGAATTGGTTGGGAAAAGTTCTTCGAAAAGGTTGGTCTTGAGTTTTCATGGCATTTACTCGATGATTATCGGCTGGCATATGATACTTATAGGACTTCGACTCAATTTAAGTATACAGAACATGCTTGGGCTGTATCAAAAGCAGTGGGTGGTATATAAATTTTAGTTGAGGTATAATATAGAAAATCAGAAAAAATGTGAGGAGCTAAAATTATGGGAAGAGAAGAAGATATCAGACAGGCAATTCTTGATTACGGTACAAAAGGAGCAAAAAGCAAGTTCTATTTTAAAGACATGCTTGCTGGTGTGAAAAAGGTTATTCCTGATGCTGGTGCATCAGAAGTCAAGAATGTTGCCTCAAAGATGGTGAGCGAAGGTGTCCTCGAGTACTTCTCAACAGGAAGTTCAACGATGTATGGTGTAAAAGGTAGAGGTGTATCACCAGAGAAAGCAGGGGACACTGGAGGATAACAAAAGAGCGATTTAAAAATTTGCAATATATGCACGGGTGATCGAGAGGGGTCACCCGTGTGCTTTTTATTATATTTACCTTATGGAAGAACCAAAAAATATAGAACAATTTATTTACGAGCAGAAAATGCAGTTAATCGAAAAGCCCGAGTGTGCCACGTCCCTTTATAATTTAGGGGTCGCATATATGACACAGGGCAAGTTAGATCTGGCTTTAGAAATGTTTGAAGAGTCAATAGAAAGGGGCGTAAGGATGTTCGAGGCTTTTGTTAATCTCGGGTATATATATTTCAAAAAAGGTGAGCTCGAAAATGTAGTCAAAGCAAACCTAAGAGCTATAGAGATAGAGCCAAGATACGCTCGTGGTTACTCAAATCTCGGATTTGCATATCTTCAAATGGGTAAAACAGAAGAGGCTATTCAGGCACTTGAAAAAGCCTTAGAATTAAACCCCGATATTATCCAGGCAATGTGTAATCTTGCTAATGCCTATCTGCAAAAAGGTGAAATTGAAAAGAGCCTTGAGATTAATCAAAAGATGATAGAGAAAGCCCCAAACTTTGCACTGGGTTATAATAACCTTGCTAATGTTTATTATCTAATGGGTGAATATAATAAGGCAATTCAATATTGTGACAAGGCATTAGAGCTTGGATTTAATGTCCACCCTGATTTTTTGAATCTTCTTAAGCCCTACAGAAAAAAATCTAAGAAAAGGTCTATCAAAGAAAAAGGTAATGGATGATTGAAAACCTTTTTTCTAAATACGCTACCATTGCTCAAAAGGCTGATATCCTCTTTAAATCCATCGCAGACAAATACCCTCTCAGTGTTAAATGCAGGATTCATTGCTGTGATTGTTGTTATGCTGTCTTTGGAGTCTTTCCTATAGAAGCAGCCTTTATTAATTATCACTTTAACAGGTTAGAAAGGAGATTGCGCAGAGATATTCTAAGGAGAGCAGAAAAGGCTGAAGCTGAAATATTAAAGGCAAAAGATACCCTCAAGCTTTTCGATGATAAACCACAAGTAAAGCTTTTCGGACTTGGAAAACAGAGGGTCAGGTGCCCTCTTCTAAACGAAAGAGAAGAGTGTGTAATGTATGAAAAACGTCCTATTATTTGTAGAATTTACGGTGTACCTTTTAGCTTTAAAGGTAACAAAAAAGAGCAATCTTATGTGTGCGGTTTATCAGGTTTTGAAGAGAAAGTGACTTATCCTACAGTAAAGCTCGACCTTATTTATGATGAACTCTGTAAATTATCTAAAGACCTTTTAATTGAAAATGTCCCTTTGAGAAAGGTTAATTATAAATCTACCCTTATGTTGCCTTTATCTCGAATATTAAGGATGTCCTTTGAGATGGTTATGAAGGGAGATTTTGAAGAGTAATGTAAAGTTTTTCAATATGCTCATCGAGATTGCTTTTAATTATCTTGAGGTCTTTAGTCCCTCTATATAGTTCTAATATAGGGTTACAAGTATTACATAAGTCTTCTTTTTTAAAAGATTTTAAAAGATTCAAAAATTTATTGCTTAATCTATAATCGTTTTTTCTGTCTCCTTTTAGTTTAAGAGCCTCGAAGAAACCGCTCAGAGTTGCTTCGATGGTAAAATTGTCTGCCCACACAACCTTACCTATGCCATCTAATTTGTCCAGACGAGTTCTGATAGTAAGGTTAAGTAGGAAATAAAATAGAGGTAAAAAGGGATGAACTTTTTTGTTTTCGAATTCCATAAAAGGTTTATAATCCCTTGCGGTAGTCAAACGAAGCCCTACCTCTTTATTATCTACATGTGCAATGAAATCGCCTGCTGCATGGTGCCAAGGATAAATTTGGTCAAATTCATAAATGTCATAGTACAGGGTAAGAATTTTAGCAACCTTTTTATAGATTTCAAATTCTTGTGCTTCTGATAAAAATTTATACCCTTTCCCAAATTCCCAAAGTTTTAATCTTTTTCTCCCATATTTATCAATACTCATATGAAATTCGTGATAATCTTCGAACCATTCTTCCAAAAGAAATGCGGTAGAGTTTATTTCATTAAAAATGTAAGGTTCTGGTAGGTAAGGAAGTTTATATCTTGTATTCAATTTTATTAATGTTTTAAATTCATTTTTTAAAGATGTCCTACCTCTCTCTGTAAGTGCAATGTTTAATCCAAACTTTGTAATTCCTTTTTTATGGACAATCTCAATACTTGCGGGATGATATAGTGCTCCATGTTTTTCTGCTTTAATTAAAATTTCATATATATCTTTTAAGGAGATGTTTATCTTGTATTTCTTATTGATAAGCTCAATTATAGTCCTGAATCTATTTTTTTGAAGGAAATCTTCTATTGCTTGAAAATATAGTCTATAAGATGTCTTAAGAGGGTCTCCCTCTAATGTTAATTTAAGCTTTTCTTCATCTACCCTGATATCACCGTATGGAGAAGTAACAAAATGCTTTATGAGGGGTTTGGACATTTTATTTTCGCGATTGCCTCTTTCGCAAGATGAGAAATAGTAACGCTTTTTAATTCCCCTTCTTCGAAGATTGATAGAAGATGTTGGTCCTCTGATAAGTCTTTTAGGTCATCCAATACATCACTAAAACCAATTTCGCCAAGAGCCCATACTGAATAACCTCGAATTTCTGGGTCAGGATCTTTTAAAAGAGCTCGTAAAGTTCTGAAGGAATTTTTTACTACTTCGGGGCTAACAGAAGCAATCTTGCCAATTGCCCATATTACTTCTTTTTGAAGTTTTTCCTGTCTTAAAAAGGCGAGTAGTGTTTGACAATATTCCCCAAATAGTTTTGGATTATTACTTATTATAGTTCCTGCAGCTTCTAATACCCCCCATGCTGATGAGCCAGGATAGACAGCAATTTGAAGCAATTTCGTTAATAGTTTACTTATTAAATCGGGTCGAATCTCTCCTACTTTTTTACTGACTCCGCCGATCATTTCAATAATTCGCCAGCGCAATTTTTTATCTGGTGTAGAGAGCATCTTTTGTAGTTCATTAAGAACCCGTGAGTCTTCTTCTGCAAGTGATATCAGGTCAGAAATATTATTTTGTATCACATATTCATGTACTTTCTCCTTTGAGAATTTTTCTGAACGCATTTTTACTTTAGAAAGGGGCAAGGTATATTTTAGTCTTTCTTTTACTTTTTCATTCGTAATTTCTTGAACTCCGTCTGTAATTTTCACAAATATAAGTACTCCTTTAACATATCTATCGTCGCAGAAATTTTCGGATACAACACTATGAGTTATGGCATCGTATTTCTCAATAACTGCATCAATATAACCTTCTCCGTAAGAGAGCGAAAAGGCAAGGGAGTTGTCATAGTTGCATGCAAAAAGCAATGCCTCTATAAAGGCTGCGCCTCTGTTGTGTCCTGTGGCATCGTAAGCGAATACAGCGCCACAGTTATTACATACACCAACTGGAAATTCAACAAGTTTACGTTCCATTAATTCCTTTGGCTGATCAATTTTAAAATAGCAAAAAGGACATCTCGGATTTTCTCGTAATATTTTCACTTTATGCCCTCATAGAATTTATTGGACAAGTTTGATTTCTTATAGTTTAAAATTTTTTAAACAAAAATGCATTATTAAAGTTAACTGTGGTAGTATAGAAATAATTCTATTTTTAAAGGGGGGTATTATGCCGATTTATGAATTCCGATGTCTTATATGCGGACATGTCTTCGAACTATTGCAACTTAAGAAAGAGAGCGAGAAAGATAAAATGAAATGTCCGAAATGTGGTCATGAAGAAGTAGAGAGGGTTTTAAGCACTATTAGCATAGGAAGGTCAAGTAGCGGGAAGAAAACAAAACAAATGATAAAAAGTTGTAGTAGTGGTACTTGTGCTACATTTGAGGTCCCGGGTCCTTCAAGATGACCGAGTGTCCGAGACTTATAATTTCAGGACTTGGTGGAGATACTGGCAAGACCCTTGTGAGCGTGGGGTTATGCCGTTTTTTTAGTAAGAGATATAGGGTTACGCCTTTTAAAAAGGGACCTGATTACATAGACATGGAATGGCTTAGTCGTGGTGCTCAACATCCATGTTATAATCTTGATTTATTCTTAATGAGTAAAGAAAAGATATTAGACTCCTTTTGCATGCATACCAGAAATTCAGATATCGCAATAATTGAGGGTAACCGCGGTCTTTACGACGGAATGGATGAAAAGGGCAGTGTAAGTACGGCAGAATTAGCAAAATTATTAAGATCACCTGTAATTCTTGTAGTCAATTGTAAAAAGGTTACGAGAACTGTATCAGCCCTTGTTCTTGGTTGCCAGATGTTTGACAAAGAAGTATTGATCAAAGGCGTAATTCTCAATAACTTAGCAACCTCGAGACATGAAACAATAATCCGTAAAAGTGTTGAGGATTATTGTAGTTTGCCTGTAATTGGTACAATACCTCGATTGAAGGATGTTAAATTTCCGGGTAGACACTTGGGGCTGGTGCCTCCACAGGAAAATCCAATGGCTGAAGAGGCAATAAATACAGCAGCTAATATTGTCGAAAAATATCTTGATCATGAAAAGTTATATAATATTGCCTATAATGCACCTGCGTTAACATTCAGTTTTCTTCCAGCAAAACAATCAATATTCGATAGTCGTTCATCATTAGTGAAGCCCGATGACCAGAAGAATGACCAATTCAAGATAGGAGTTATTCGTGATTCAGCTTTTCAGTTTTACTACCAAGAAAATTTAGAGGCCTTAAAAAGGGAAGGGGCAACATTAGTAGAATTTAGCGCCCTTAAAGATGACCTCCCTAATGACATCGAAGGCTTATATATAGGAGGGGGCTTTCCCGAAACACACGCTGAATTATTAGCATCTAATAAAAGATTACGAGAGGCTATAAGGAGTACTGGTGAAGAAGGGTTACCTATTTATGCTGAATGTGGTGGCTTAATGTATCTTGCTGAAGAATTAATATGGGAGGGGAAAAGATATCCAATGGTTGGATTGTTACCCATTATAGTGGATGTACAAAAGAAGCCACAGGGACATGGATATACTATAATAGAGGTTAATGTCTCTAATCCTTATTTTAAAAAAGGTGATGTATTACAGGGACATGAATTCCACTATTCTCGAGTTGTTGATTTTAAAAAAAGAGGTGAAGTTTTCTTCTCATTTAGAATGAAAAAAGGGGTAGGAATTATAAATGGATGGGATGGTATATGTTATAAAAATATATTAGCTACGTATTCTCATGTACATGCCCTCGGTACAAAAGAATGGGTGGATGGGATGGTAAATATTGCTAAAAGTTATAAAAAATATAAAATTATAACTTGATGTTGACTTTTCAAAATAGTTGGTGTAATGTAGATTAACTTTATTTTTAATTAATCCTTTTTGTTCATTATTAGAGAGATAAAAATGGCGAATTTTGAGAATATTAAATATTTCCAAAAAAACTTATCAGATGATAAGTTTTTTTTATTTGACCGTATTTATATATTTGTATTAAGGTTTATAACCTTTTATAAATATCCATTGCGTGGTCAGATTTAATATTATTTTTCGGAATTGATGGGAGATATCTTCTATCAATAAATTAAAAAATAAAAATAAACAAAGGAGGTAGTCAAATGCCGTACTTGGAATTCGAAGGAAAACAATATGAAATCGATGAGGATGGTTATCTTCAGGATTGGCAGGCGTGGCAGCCCGGGATGGCTGAACTGATGGCAAAACAAGATGGTATTACACTTACACCGGAACATTGGGAGATTATTAACTTCTTGAGAGATTATTTCATGAAGTTCCAGATTGCCCCTATGATTAAGATACTTGTTAAAGAGATTGGAAAGGTTATGGGCCCTGAAAAAGGTAATACAAAGTATCTATATCAACTCTTTCCAGCAGGACCAGCGAAGCAGGCTTGTAGATATGCTGGACTTCCAAAGCCAACAGGCTGCGTGTAATATATAATTTCCCCCTACTTTCCCATCGAGTTAGGGAGAATTTATTTATTCTCCCGCTTGAGGGGAATATGTGTATCATTTTCTGGTTAATGGAGGATTAACAAAAGGCTCAAGATAATGAGTATATGCGGTTCAAAGTCTAAATAGGTGGGAGGAAGTGTGGAGTTTGAAAATCTCCTAACACAGAAAAGATCCACTATTTTAAAAAAATGGTTTGATGTGGTAATTGATACTTACCCCCCTGAAACTGCACAGTTTATCAAAAAACAGAAGGATCGTTTTTCAAATCCTGTAGGGTCTATCATTTTACAAGGGATAGAAGATCTCTTTGCAGAGCTTCTTCAAGGAATTGACTATGATAAAGTTCCCACTTACCTTGACAATATAGTCAGGATAAGAGCCGTTCAGGATTTTACACCTTCTGAAGCTGTTTCATTTATCTTCCTTTTAAAAAAGATAATCAGAAATGAGATGCAAAAGGAAATCAGAGAAAATGGTTTATTCGAAAATCTCTTGGCATTTGAATCCCGAATAGATGAACTTGCCCTTCTTTCATTTGATATCTTTATGAGATGCAGGGAAAAAATTTATGAACTCAAAGCGATGGAGCTGAACAATCAGACATATTCCTTGTTAAAGAGGGCAAAGTTAATAGTAGACTTGGAGGAACAAGAGAGTTGTACCAAAGGTGATAATAGTCAAAATTCATAAAGAAATGAGGTGAATATATATGAGTTTTGGGGTTTCTTTATGGTTTTCTTTTTTTGTAGTTGTTCTTTTGGTGTTGATAGCGCTATTCGGAGTTAAGGCAGCTCACTTCAACTACTTATTCGGCGTTATTATACCCTATACCGCTTTTGGCATATTTATTGTAGGGATTATTTATCGAGTTCTAAAGTGGGCAGCGAGACCAGTCCCATTTCGTATACCTACAACCGCTGGACAGGAAAAATCACTTCCTTGGATAAAACAGAACAAAATCGATAATCCTTCTACAGCCTTAGGTGCTTTCATAAGAATGGTATTTGAAGTGCTTCTTTTCCGTTCACTTTTCAGAAATACAAGGACAGAATTAAGAAGTGGTCCTGTACTTTCTTACGCATCTGCCAAATGGTTATGGTTAGCAGCTTTGGTATTTCACTATTCCTTTCTCATTATCTTAATTAGACATCTCAGACTATTCATTGAACCGGTACCTTCTCTTATAGAAATTGTTGAGAGGCTCGATTCTTTCTTCCAAGTACATTTTATGGGTGCACCATTGTTATATATAACTAATATAGCCTTACTTGTTTCCGTTATCTATCTTATTCTCAGAAGAATCGTAATTCCGACTTTGCGTTATATTTCACTTCCCGCAGACTATTTTCCACTTTTTCTCATCCTTGGCATTGGTGTTACAGGTGTCCTTATGAGATATTTCTATAAGGTGAATGTAGTTGGCATTAAAGAGCTCACCATGGGTTTAATAAATTTTAATCCCGTAATTCCTGAGGGCATTGGGGTATTATTTTACATTCACCTGTTTCTCGTCAGTACGCTTTTTGCCTATTTTCCTTTCAGCAAGCTTATACACATGGCAGGAGTTTTTCTAAGTCCCACGAGAAACCTTGCTAATAATAACAGGATGAAGATGCATGTAAATCCCTGGAATTACCCTGTCAAGGTTCATACATATGAGGAATACGAAGAAGAATTCAGAGAATTTATGAAAGATGCTGGAATCCCAGTAGAAAAGGAGTGAGGAATATGGCAATCAAACAAGAAGAACTTTTAAAGATTGATTATAGGCCACCAAAGACGGGATGGATGGATACACCAGTTGAGATAAGAAAAAATATGTTTTGCTGGGGTGCAAAGGCTAAAAGCCTTAAAGCTGTTGGCTTTCCAAATCCGAGAGAATGGTCAGTTACTGATGAAGATTGGAAACTTCCCGAAAACTGGCAGGAGATATTCTTAGAGGGGTTAAAAGAGAGGTTAAGTAAATACCGTTCATTTCAGCTCTTTTTAGATATTTGTGTCAGGTGCGGTGCTTGTGCTGATAAGTGTCACTTCTTTATTGGGGGTGGTGACCCCAAAAATATGCCTGTTCTGAGGGCAGAACTCCTCAGATCAATCTATAGGAAATATCTGACAACGCCCGGCAGGGTTTTGGGGAAGATTGCAGGTGCGAGGGAACTTACTTATCAGGTTCTAAAAGAGTTGTGGTATTATGCTTATCAGTGTACTGAATGCCGCCGCTGTTCACTATTTTGTCCATATGGCATCGATACAGCAGAAATTACAATTTTGGTTAGGGAACTTATAAATCTTTTAGGTCTAAATATTGAATGGATTGCGGGTCCTGTTGCGAACTGTTATAGGACTGGAAATCATATGGGTCTCCTTCCTCATACAATTTCAGATATTGTAAATGAATTCAAGGAGACAATTTACTCAATAACAGGAGTAAAAGTTGATTTATCTTATAACAGAAAGGGTGCAGAAATACTTTTTGTGAATCCATCTGGAGAATACTTCGATCCAAATGGAAACATTACTTTCATGGGATACATGTTGTTGTTTCACGAGCTTGGACTTGATGTTACACTGAGCACTTACGCTTCGGAAGGAGGAAACTTCGGCTTTTTTACTTCAAATGAGATGGCAAAGAGACTTCATTCAAAGATATATGCTGAGGCAAAGAGGCTAAAGGTAAAATGGATTCTCGGTGGAGAATGTGGTCATATGTGGAGGGTATGGCATCAATACCATAATACATGGTTTGGACCTATTGATTTTCTCGAAGAACCTGTATCACCTATAACAGGTACAAAATTTGAGAATGCAAGATCGAACAAGATAGTCCATATTACAGAATTTACCGCAGATTTAATAAAACACGATAAGCTTAAACTTGATCCGAGTAGAAACGACAATTATATAGTTACCCTTCATGATTCCTGTAATCCTGCGAGGGCTATGGGGTTATTTGAAGAACCGAGATTTATTATCAAAAATGTGTGTAATAATTTTTACGAAATGCCAGCCAATACCATCAGGGAGAATACATTTTGCTGTGGTTCAGGATCAGGTTTAAATGCATCAGAGAATATGGAGCTTAGATTAAGGGGTGCCTTACCAAGGGCAAATGCATTGAAATATGTACGTGACAAATTTGGTGTAAACACGCTTGCAAATATCTGTCAGATAGATAGGGCAACACTTCAGACCCTTGTAGACTATTGGGTTCCTGGTGTAGCAGTGAGGGGTGTTCATGAGCTTGTAGGGAATGCATTAATAGTGAAAGGAGAAAAGGAAAGAACAACTGATCTACGAGGCGATCCTTTACCCGGAAAGGAGGCTCAATAAAATGTATGATGGATGGAAGGTAATAATTGGAATTATCATTTTTTTTGTTATAGCAACTTTCCCTATTCTTTATGATCTTGGGAAAGCAGCTCCGCCTCCTCCAGAACCAAAGATAGATACACCCGAGATACAGAAAATGGTAGAGAAAAAGTGTATTGAGCCAAAGTCATTCATGAAGGTAGAACATATGGTAATGCTAAACGACTGGAGGGATTGGTATGTTCGTGAGGGGCGGACGATCTATACAGCTGGAGATGGTACGCAGTATAATATAAGTCTCTCTAATACTTGTATGAAATGCCATTCAAATAAGAAAGACTTTTGTGATCAATGTCATAATTATGCTGGGGTCAAACCATATTGCTGGGATTGTCATATTGAGCCGAAGGAGGGTCAATTATGAGAATAAACAGAAGACAATTCTTAAAGATTACAGGCGCCTCCGCATTGGTAGGTTTTGGTAGTATTTCTGCTTTTGAGGTTTTAAAGCCCGGGCAATTTGAAGCTTCTCAGGTTGCAAAAAGTCCAAACGCTTTAGTTGGGAAGAGGTGGGGTATAGTTATAGATATGAAAAAACTGAATGATGCAACTATTCGAAAGGTTATGGATGTATGCCATCAGATACATAATGTCCCTACTATTGAAAATCCTAAGGAAGAAATTAAATGGATTTGGACAGAGACTTTTGAACATGCCTTTCCGGGTCAAGAAAGTGAATATATGTCAGAAAAAATCAAGCATATGCCGTTTCTGGTTCTCTGTAACCACTGTGATAACCCTCCTTGTGTAAGGGTTTGCCCAACGAAGGCTACGTTTAGGAGAGAAGACGGGATTGTCATGATGGATATGCATCGTTGTATCGGTTGCAGGTTTTGTATGGCTGCTTGCCCATTTGGAGCAAGAAGTTTTAACTGGAGAGATCCAAGGCCATTTATTAAACAAGAGAATAAGGAATATCCGAGAAGGATGAAAGGTGTTGTTGAAAAGTGTACCCTTTGTTATGAAAGGCTTGCTAATGGGCTTAAGCCTGCATGTGTGGAAGAGTCAAATGGAGCAATGGTTTTTGGAGATCTGGCTGACCCTGATTCGGAGATAAGGAAGATTCTTCGTGCGCACTACACCATTCGACGCAAATCAGAACTTGGTACAGAGCCCAGTATTTATTACATAATATAGGAGGGATGAGTTATGCTTGAATTGGCGCTAAAAGGAAGTCGGAGGTACTGGAGTTGGGTAATCTTTTTACTTGCTATCATAGGAGCAGGGTTTATTTCATATCTTTACCAATTTAAAGTTGGACTGGGAATAACAGGGATGAGCAGGGATGTATCCTGGGGTCTATATATTGGTCAATTCACTTATCTCGTTGGTGTTGCTGCCTCTGCAGTTACAATTGTACTACCCTATTACCTTCATAATTACAAGAAGTATGGCAGGATCGCTGTTTTGGGTGAATTTGTTGCTATAGCTAGTGTAACGATGTGTATGCTCTTTATTTTCGTCGATCTGGGACAACCTTTACGCGTTCTAAACGTTTTACTTCACCCGACACCAAATTCGGTTATGTTTTTCGATATGATTGTCTTAAGTGGCTATCTCTTTCTTAATACATTATGTGGTTGGTATGTATTAGGAGCTGAACGAAAGGGAGTACCGCCTTCAGCATGGATAAAGCCATTTATTATAATTGCTATCTGCTGGGCGCCTTCTATTCACATTGTTACTGCATTTCTATACCAGGGTCTTCCAGGAAGGCATTACTGGCTCACGGCTATTATGGCAGCAAAATTTCTCTCTTCAGCCTTTGCATCAGGTCCAGCCTTACTGATAGTTATATCTTTAATTTTGAGAAAATTCACAAGATTCGACCCAGGCTGGGAAGCTATACAGACTATGGCTAAAACATCCGCTTACTTTTTAATAGCAACTGTTGCCTTTTACTTGTTTGAGGTATTTACTGCATTTTATAGTAATATTCCGGGACACAAACATCCCATTGAGTACCTTTTTACCGGTATTCATGGACATGCAAAACTTGTCCCGGTAATGTGGACTTGTACTGCTCTTATAGCAGTTGCCCTTCCACTATTGATTATTCCTCAGACAAGAAGAAATGAAAAGGCTTTGGGTTTTGCAGCAGCGGCAACATTTATTGCTTTATGGTTAGAAAAAGGTATTAGTCTTGTCGTAGGTGGTTTTGTGCCAAATCCTTTTGAAAGGGTATTTGAATATTGGCCTACATTGCCTGAAACCTTGATTACTCTTGGTGTATGGGGGGTTGGATTCTTTATACTTACCATACTTTATAAAGTAGCTATTTCGGTGAAGGAAGAGGCAATTTTTGATAAGTATGGCGAAAAGCAGGTTGTAACTAAATAAAAAAGATTTAAACTAAATAAAAAATTTAATATCAGAGGGAAAAGCCTATAGCTTTAAAGATAAATTATCATGTAGGAGGTGAAAGAGCGTGGGAATGTATCCTGTTGTGGATAAGGATAAATGTGAGGGATGTGAAGAATGTGTAAATAATTGTCCAGTTGGTGTCCTTCAGATGGTAGATGGCAAAGCCGATCTTTATCAGGCAGATTTGTGTGAGGGTTGTGAAACATGTGTTAGTGTTTGTCCAACGGGAGCGGTAACCCTTAAAGAGCAATAAAAAATTATTATGATCTAACAAAAAAGGGATGCTTTTTAGAGCATCCCTTTTTAATTGTAAAACTAACTAAAATTTATTCATGAATTCAAGAGCATTTGGCAAATGGATTTCGACCATCTATAAAAAAGTATTTCAAGTTCTACTACTTTGTAAGAAGCTTACACTTATAGACTTACTTTGGCCTCAGAGTTTTCTTACAAATCTTTCGCCCTTTATAATCTCCACCCGAATTGCCTCAAAGTTAAGGTAATTTCCATTTATTTTGATATTATTTTGATAACCGTACAATGATGGGCTATCCTATCTATAATAGCAGATGAAAGTACACTATCAGAGAATATATGTAAGTAGCAAAACGTTAGGGGGGTATGTCCCTTGAGCGGACATTGTGAAATTTTTGGTGTTACCCATCTTGGC
>CAYOJI010000018.1:0-27793 GCA_964404225.1 uncultured Nitrospiraceae bacterium | reverse complement strand
CATTATAAGGTGAGCCCCTTTTTTTATTCATCACGGAATTGGTGATGCTTCCAATCGAAAATTACAGTTTAACTTTTAATTTTCAATATTTCTTCTTTCTTAATTATTCCCTCCCTTATTATTTTTACTTCGTCTCCTGCTATATCCACAATAGTTGAAGGTAACCCTCCTAATGTATATCCACCATCAATAATTAAATCTATTTGCTCATCAAAATATTTTATTACGGTTTCAGCATCCTGGGCAGGCATCGACCCCGAAGGATTTGCACTTGTAGCAGTAATTGGGAAATTTGCAATCTTTGCGAGCTGAAGTGCGAAAGATTCACCAGGAATCCTTACTGCAATTTTATTTGTGCCCGCGGTTAAGTAACTGGATAAATTTTCCTTTGCTAAGAAAATTAATGTCAAAGGACCTGGCCAGAAGGTTTTCATTAGAACTCTTGCTGTATCATTTATTGATTCTGTGAGTGTATGAAGTAAATCCTCGTTACCGATAATTAAAGGTATAGCCTTTTCTCTTGGTCTTTTTTTGATTTTAACAAGTTTTTTCAAAGAATCTTCGATATCATATTTAGCACCAAGTCCATAAAATGTTTCAGTAGGATAAGCGATGATGCCACCATTGGTCAGGATATCTAAAGCTTTTACCAATATTTCCTTGATATTTTTTTCTAACTTAACAATTGGCATTGATAAGATATTAACATATAATTATATATTTAGTTCTGTAAATAATTGTCAATCTTTTCTTACAGAATATTTTAAACTGAAAAGATATAATTAGTAGAACCTTTAGCAAAGGAGCTCACAATAACAATATGAAGGACTTGCAATGGTTATCAAAAATTTTCAAAGGATGAATTCGCTCTTTCTCTTGTATTATCGAAAAAGTTTGATATAATAAAGGCATTATCGAATAATCGATAATTTCTGATGCAATTTTGAGATTATTTAAAGTTGGAGGAATTTTGAAGGAAGAAATAATTTTAAAAGAAAAGATTAAACTGATCGAAAGAGAGATCGAGACACTGACGGACAAGTTAGAAACATTGAATAAAGCATTGAAAGAGATAGAAGATATTAAACAAGAGTTGAAAGGCATTAAGCTTTTCCTCGGAAGGGAATACCCCGATTTTAAAAATAAATTTCCTGAGATAATGCAAAAAATTTATAAAAAAACCTAAGTAGCTCGGAAAGGTAGGGTTAAGTCATCTAATACCTAAACGTTTCAATATAATCCCAAGATATTTATTTATTGGATTACTCCTCTTTAAAAAACGGATAACAGGTGGTTTTCTTATTCCGAGTTTTGTCAATTCTTCAATAATCCGCTGATTCTTACCGTATTTCATACCTTCTCTAAAGATCTTTATAGCATCTTCTTTCTTGTTTTGTAGAAGATATATTCTGCCGAGATTGAGATAAATATCTGAATTTTCGGGTTCTTTATTTTTTGCTTCTTCACATAATAAAATAGCCTTCGTGAATTGTCCCCTTTCCTTTGAAATACAGTACGCAAAATAAGAAAAAATTAAAGGATTATTTTCTACCTGAAGAGCCTTTTCAAAAAAGACAAGTGCTGATAAAGTATCTCCGCGATCAATAGCCTCTACCCCTTTTTCATAGAGATTTTTTGTGTAATTTGACATATAAGACATATAAATAATATTAGCCCACTTTATTCATAAATTCATGAGTAATTGGCAGATGCAGTATTTTCGCTCATTCTCGGCTCGATATAATCGAGCCTCCGAGGAAAATTCTTTCTTCGAAAGAATTTAAAACCGCTCAAATACTGCATCTGCCAAAATTTTTATGAATAATATGGGTTAGAACAATTTAATGTATAAATTGGGGGTAGATCTAAACTCTAAAAAAATTGCTTTTATTTCCTAAAAAATCTTATATCAAGCATATGTGTAGAGCATGAAATGCATGGATCATAAGAACGAACAAGCATTTCCAGCCATAAAGATATCTCTTCTTCGCTTCTTTCGCTAATTTCTGAAACCAATTTGATCATGTCCTGCTCGATATTACCAGTATTCTGATTTGTTGGTATCACGCAATTAGCATTTATAATTATGCCATTTTCATCAATCTCATAGTTATGGAATAGGATGCCCCTTGGGACTTCGACAGCACCAACTCCATTGCCTGCCCTTACAGGAATAACTTTCTGCTCATTTAAACCAACTACTATTTCTTCATCATAATTTAATTGATTTTTCTCAAAATCCTCGAGAGTCGCTATAGCATGTTCAAGGCAATGGACGCACTCAACTAATTGCGCAACTGTATTCAAATAAGGATTAATACATTTAGGTTTTAATCTCAATACAGATGCCGCATCTTTTGCCTTGGGTAAAAGTTTTTCGAAATTAAGATTAAACCTTGCAAGGGCTCCAACTGCATAAGATTCTCTATTTAATTTTGTTCGTTTAGCCGTTGAATAAGGAACCACGAATTCATTTGTTATTTGCCTATAACTATTTTTATGCATCCTTATTCCGTCAGTAGAGCCAACATCTCCCATTAATAATGGATATTCGTCTTCATCATTAACAAGTCCTACATATTCTGTATCCCTTTCAAACTCTGGAAATTTCAAATTAGAAAATAGCTCAACAGTTGTCTCCATATCAGTTCTCATACTTTTTAGTAGTTCGAGCATTGACTCGATATCCTTTGGCCGTGGTAATTTTGTAAATCCTCCAACGATAGCCGATATCGGATGAACATGTCGCCCTACAAGTATATCACACACATCATTACAGATCTTCTTCATCCTTAATGCTCTTCTAACCACTTCTTCATGACTTTTAATGAGGGGAACAAAACTTTTAACTTTTAATAAATCGGGCATTACGAGCAAATAAATATGAAGGATATGGCTGTCGAGTATTTCAAGGTCAAGGAGTAATTTTCTTAGTCTTATTGTTTGCTCAGAAGGGGTAATTCCGAGGGCATCTTCAGATGCCTGAATAGATGCTAATGTATGACCACATGCACAGATTCCGCATATTCTGCTTGTAATATGTTGGGCTTCAAATATAGAACGACCACGTAATATTCCTTCAAAAAAACGTGGTGCTTCTACAATCTCGAATTTACAAGATTCTAAACGCCCGTCTGCTATATTTACAACAATATTTCCATGACCTTCTACCCTTGTGAGATATTCTATTTTTATATTTATATTATTTTTTCTCACGTCCCAAACTCCCTACATTTGTTATACATTTTCATCTTGTTTAAAATCATCCCAATAGACACGTTGTACTTTGCAATTACTTCTTTTGCACCTTTTTCATTAGGATTGCTAACTAAGCCTCGACATCCGTAACAAATATTTCCATTATTTATACACCATGAATTACATCCTGCTCTCGTTACAGGTCCTAAGCACGTCACTTTTTTATCATACATGCAAATATTTTCATTCAACTTACACTCAACACATACGGGATAATCAGGTACATAGTAAGGAATACCCTGTAAAACTGCTTTTAAAACATTAATTAATTCTGGGATATAGACAGGGCAACCGTTTACAAAATAGTCAACTTTTACAACTTGATGTACTGCTTTGGTCAATTCTGTAGGAAAAAATTTATAACTATCTCCATATACATATTGTCTGATTTCGTCAAGGGCAAAATCATTTTTCATACAATTTACACCACCTATGGTAGCGCAAGAACCCAATGCCACTAAAATTTTTGAATTTTTGCGTATCTTCTTTATCCGCCCTATTGAATGGGAATCGGTAATACTTCCTTCCACTATTGCTACATCAAGCTTTCTATTCCATTTTTCTGACATTACCTCTCTCCACTCAACTATATCTATCAATTTAAGTAAATCAATCACATCTTCTCCCATATTTGCAACCTGTAACTGACAACCCTCACAACAAGCAAAATCAAAAAAAGCAACTTTAGGTTTTTTCATATCAAAAAGCCTCGCTCATATTCTTGATTTTTTCATAATTAAAGACCGGGCCATCCTGACAGCAGTAAAGGTTCTGAATTTGACAACGACCACATTTACCATTACCACATTTCATATGACGCTCAAAAGAAAGATAAATCTGATTTTCTGGAATTTGTTTGGCAAGAAGTTCTTTTATCACAAAATTATACATAATAGGCGGGCCAACCACCGCAGCAAATGTCCTCGCAGGTTCTATATCTACACCAGGAATTAGAGTAGTTATCACTCCAACATTCCCAACCCAGTCAGGGTCAGCTTTGTCAACAGTGCATAAATAATGCAAATCTGTGCGTTGACCCCATTGTTCAAGCTCGTCTCTAAATAATAAATCCTTTGGTTCCTTACAACCAAATAAAATATGTACTTTACCAAAGTCTCGACGATTATCGAGAACATAAGTAATCAAGGACCTTAAAGGCGCTATACCTAAGCCACCTGCGATGATCAATAAATCATTTCCCTCAAATATCCTGACAGGGAACCCCTTCCCATAGGGTCCTCTTATTCCTATTTCATTACCTGCTTTTAATTTGTGCAAAGAGTTTGTGACTTTCCCAACTGCCCTCACGCAAATATCGAAAGACTCACGTTTCATTGGAGAAGAACAAATCGATATGGGTATTTCCCCAATACCCAAAAGAGAAATCATGATAAATTGACCGGGCTCATGCTCTAATCTATCGCCATTTAAAAGAGTAATCTCAAAAAATTTTTCTTTTTCTGTTAACTGTTTGGTATAAATGATTTTTGCCCTTTTTAATCTATAACTCGAATCCCTTATAACCACCTTCTCCATACCCGCTCCTCACTCTCTTTTATCAATGCATTCAAGGTTTCCTTAAGGTTTATATTCGCCATACAAGTCCGTGTGCATCTTCCACATCCTGTGCAGAAAAAACGTGAAAATCTATCTATAGGATACCGAAATTTCCTATAATATCTATGTCTCTGTCTCGCAGATCTTTCTTTTCTAAAATTTATACCACCTGCTACTTTTGCGAAAGGCTCTAACTGACAGGAATCCCATACACGATATCTTTTTCCAGTTTTCATAGTTAGATCAATTTCATCTCTTATATCAAAGCAATAACATGTAGGACAAACATTGGTACAGTTACCGCATGCAAGACATCTTTCTCCTAAATCTTCCCATACTTTTGCCCTAAAAGACCTATCGAAAAGTTCGGGTAAATGTCTGGGATCTATTGGAACCTCATTTGTGAAGATTTTTCGTTTCTGTTCACGCAAGTTTTTGAGTTCGTTTAAGTGAGATATTTCAGCCTTGTCAAAAGTGGAGGTTTGGGATATTATTTCGTCACCTATTTTTGTATTTATATGGACTATGAAATACTCTCCCAAATCTGTAAAGAATAAATCATAACCGCCTGTCGGGAAACTTGCATTCACAAGATGACAACTTGCATATTTATCACAATATTCATTGCATTCCAATCCTATAAGAACTATATTTTGCTTACGAATAAGATAATTGTAATCTTTAGGCCTTTCGGAAAATACCATATTCAAACACTGAATTCCTGCAAGATCACAAGTATGAAGTCCAAAAATCGTTATTGGTTCAAATTCTACTATAGGTTCAGATATGTCCCTTTTATTTTTTTTGAATTCAAGAAGTGTTTCACGCTGAGGCATGAAAAATTTTTTTGCAGGAAGTATAGTTGGAATATATTTTAGTGCTATCTCTTCAGCTTTTTTAACCTCTTCAAATGCAAAATTATTATAACCCTTAGAAACAGGTGCTACAAGTTTTTTCATTTCTGAAAGACTTGAAATAAAATCATCAAATCTTTCCTTTTTTAAGATAACAAACTGCATATAATTCTTCTCTTGAATCATAACTTATTATAATCAAAGTACATATACGGCTAATGATTGCCGTATATAATAATTTCTTTCCGTGTAAAAGTCAATTAAAGAATAAGCCGATATGTAATAATGGCAAATAATACCCTCTTTTCAATTCCCTACTATTTTTTCACTAATCGTTAGATATCCTGAAAAGATTATCAAAAAACCACCTAAGATCGTATTGATTCTCGGCTCTTCTCCCAAAAAGATTACACCTAATATAACAGCACAAAATGGCTCAAAATAACCTATTATAGCAGTTCTATTAGCTGTAACATTTTGCAATCCTTTATAGTATAAAATCGGGGCTATGGTAGAATGAACAATTCCGATTATCAAATAACTCCACAAGGCATCTAAAGGAAACTCTCTAATGAAAGGTGCAAGAAAAACCAAAATTGAGGTGTTCGTAATAAAAGCAAGGACAAGAGGATTAAAATTCTTTGCATGTATTCGTATAAAAATGATAATTATTGCATAAGCAAAACCTGAAAAAAGCCCTGCCATTATCCCAGCTAAATGTCCTTCCTCTATGGAAAAACCATTAAGCATAATCATCAAACCTACTGATGCCATTATCAGTGAAAATATAATTCTTTTTGTTATCATTTCTTTTAAGAGAACTGCTGCTAAAAAAGCCACTATTACAGGAGCAATATAATGTGTAAGAACAGCGTTTGCTATTGTTGTATGCTGAAATGCATAAAAATATGTAAATGTATTAACAAGGGAAAAAAATCCAAGTAACACAGGAACCTTAAACATCCTAAATTCAGGAATATCTTTTCTATATCTCCTCTGACTTAAGATTATTGCCTGCACAATTACGGATACTGCCATGGAATAAAAAATAAGTAGATGAATAGCAATACCTGAAAGCCGAACAATAATACCAAGAGAGCTCCAGAGAAATATGGCTAATAGAATATAGATTGAAGCCATTACAAGGGAATATCCCTGATATTTTCGAGAACAAAGGTTCTTATCTCAGAGGGTTGTTCCGTCTTGATTAATTGTTTGCCTTTATCAAGTATAGGTATGAGTATATCTTCAAATTCCTCATCACATTCGCACTTATACTTTTCTTGATTATTTGGAACTATCCTTCTTGATTTACAATTCGGACATCTCAAAACCCTTTTACTACCTGACCACTTGCCTCGTTTAGCAATAGGTCTTCCTTCTACCTCCATTATATCCATTGCGTAGTCAATTACAGGCGCATTGCTGATAGAAGTACCGATTCCATAGCCATCAACCAAAGGATTCAAAGTCAATACATCTGCTTCTTTTATACCACCACTCACAAAAAACTTTATCTCCTTATATCCTCGAAGGTCTAACTCCCATCTGCATTCCTCGAGGATGCGGTAAAAATCACCCCTCCTTGATGATGGAGTATCAAATCTTACCGCAAAAAGTCTATCGCCTATTGTATCTGCCACATTAAGAACTTCAAATTTCTCGTCAAGAAAAGTATCTATGAGCGCAACCCTTTTTAATTTTGGCTCAAGGACTTCATCATATGCCTTGAGCGCCTCAACCGTAGAACCAAAGCATATTATTAAGGCATGAGGCATAGTCCCCATAGGGTCTTCACCTATCAGCTCACCTGATTTTATGACAGCAACCCCGTCGCATCCACCTATATAGGCATTCCTTTCGATCATAGGTGCTAATATGGGATGCATCCTTCGGGCTCCAAAACTAATAACAAGTCTTTCACCAGCGAGTTTTTTAAATCTTGCTGATTGCGTAGCAATACCTGATGCCTGACATATCAATCCCAAGATCGCAGTCTCGTAGACACAAAAATCCTGATACCTACCTTCTATTTCTATTACAGGCTCATAAGGATAAAAAACCGTCCCTTCCTTCATAGCTCTTACTTTAACAGGAAGGTGTTTCATCAAATATATTGCCTCTTCTAATCCTGCAAAAATAGCCCACGCCCAATTATCAGGGAAACTTTTTGCTATAAACTCAGCTTTTACAGTTGGATTTAAGCCTTTGGCTTTAAGGATTCTCAGAGTTCTTTCAAAATATACATCTGTAATTTTACCCTGAATAATCTCCTTAGGGTCTGCAACATGAAACATGTTCTCCTCCTCTATAAACTTTTGACTTCTTTTAGAGCCTCGTTTAACTTTTCCCGACTCCCAGTCTTTACAAAGTCATTTACGATATCAAATTTTAAACGAACAGATTCAGGAAATCCATATAATAAGGATGCTAAAAGAAAACTGGAATCAGAAAAATAGATTTGCTTAAATACTTCATGCCACTTGCCAAAATATTGCGATAGGGTGTTAATATTATCTGAGATTTTTAATAAAAATTGATCATCTATCTTGAATTTATGGCTGTTTATCTTCACATTTAAACAATATGGAACATAAAAATCCATTACAACAGAGGGTAGTGAAATCCCCAGAACCTCCCATTGTTTGCGGATAAAATTCTTAGCATAACAGCTTTTTTCCGAGAGTTTTTCATAATATTCTTTTGACCAAAGACCATATGCGCGACAACCAAAAAATCTCTTATCATATATAAGACAATCTTTGCCCTCCAAAAATGGACATTTAATAATCTCGACAGGATTCATGAAGAAATAGTAAACCATCCTTTGCAAAATCTTCATTCGAACATCGAGAGGAACAGTGATTAACCATTTGAAAATGACAAGACATTCTACTAATGTTACTTCGGGCATCAATGAACAGCAAAAAGCCATTCTTTTACATTTTGTTGGCGGGATAAATGAATAATTTCTTTCGAGTTCCTTAAATATCGATTCTGAATTACTAAGTAATCTCTTAATATCAGAGAGTAAAATCATTTACTTTTAAGATCTCACTTTTTAAAAAAGCGAGCGAATCAAAAGATTTTTGCCTACAAGTTAATAAAAAATTAAATATCTTATCGATTCATTTTGTTTATGAGGCATCTATCCATAACTATATTGTCAATTTTGAACAAATTTGAAAAATTATATTATCGCAAATATATGCTCTTTAATATATTTTATTACCCGCTCCACTTCCTCTATAACAATTTCCTTATTTCTTTTATCCTCTTTTAAAAATCCATCTCTAAGCCTATTATTATCAAATCCGTATTTAGAGTATCTCTCCATAAAACCTTGTGGAATTTCATCAGGAATTTCTACATCGTTCATAATCGCCCATGCAAGCGTCCATGCCTTTGCAACATTAGCTGTATTATATCCACCTCCTCCTAATGCCACCCACTTTTTTGAAAAATCTTTTATCTTTTTTACCACATCACAAAAACCATTAATTGTGAAATTAAGATGAGCCAATGGATCATTATAAAAAGAATCTACCCCGAGTTGGCTGACAACTATATCAGGTTGATACCTTTCTATAATTGGAGGAACAATTTCATCGAATGCATGAATAAAAAGATCGTCTCCAGACCCAGGTGGAAGGGGAATATTAACAGAATACCCTGTGCCATCGCCTTTACCAATCTCTTTTTCGAAGCCTGTATGAGGGAATAACAAATTACCAGTCTCATGTATTGATATAGTGAGGACTTTATTTGTTTCATAGAAAGCATTCTGCACACCATCACCATGATGTGCATCAATATCAACATAGGCAACCCTATAACCCTTTTTTAAAAGAGACATTATGGCTATAACAGGATCATTGATATAGCAAAATCCTGATGCATAGGTCGGCATTGCATGATGAAGGCCTCCTGCAATATTAAATGCAACATCCACTTCACCTGTTGCCACCATAGAAGCAGCTTGCAATGAAGCTCCTGTAACGAGTCTCGACCAATCATACATGCCTTCAAATATAGGGTTATCTCCTGGTCCGATTCCAAATAGTTCAGCAATAGTTTTTGTGCGTCCGTTATTTAAAATCTTTAAAAGTTCAACATATCCCTTAGCATGAAACATTAACAAGTCTTCCTCAGTCGCAGGCTCTGCCTCTATCAATTTAGTATTAGGTAAAGAAAGAAGTCCGTAGGCATTTATTAATTCAAAAGTAAGTTTTAATCTAAAGGTCTTTAAAGGATGGGTAGAACCATATTCAAATTTCGAAAAATCATCTGAATATATAAAAGCAGTCTTCATCATCCCATCCCTATAGATAAGTTTAGCAATAATCTCGAATAGATTCCATTACTTTTTGAAAAATTAAGCTTTAAGATATTTTCACAACTCAATTTATGTCTTCTATCGTTTATTGCATATTCGCGCTTAGATATTTTATTATTTTATAATGTGTAAAAAGAGAAATAAATCCATACCCTCAAAAAATTTTCAATTTTTATTTTTGCTCGTAATATTATTTTCTTTGATAATAATCGGCTGCGAAGGTTGTGGCGGAGGGGGTAACGGCAACAAAAGCAGTTCTACCAAATTCGTAACCCTATCTTGGGATCCACCCACCACCAATGTAGATGGCACACCGGTTACTGACCTTACAGGTTATAGGATTTATTATGGGTTGTCATCAAGAAATTACTCATGGGTAATAGAGGTTGGAAATGTAACAACCTATAAAATTGAAAATTTATCCCCTAACACCTATTATTTTGCTGTTACTGCGTATGATACCTCGGGCAATGAAAGTGATTATTCAAATGAGGTCAGTAAGATAATCGAATAAACCTTTTCCACTTTTCGATCATTTTCTAAAATAGATATACCCTTTCATAAGATATTAATTTTAATCAAAAAATAGAGCGGTTGAAGTGTAAAATTTTTCGACAGTAGTCTCTAAATTTGCCGTTAAAATCCTAAATTTTTGTCGGAATATTTTACATTAATAACCAATCTCAATCTATTAATATCATCTTTCTTCTATAACATCTTGATTTTTCAATATTTTTTATTCTATCCAGAATAGGCATATTTTGTGCTTATAGCGTCAAAGCAAATGTGGGTAAAGATTTTAAATTTTTAAATTAATTAATGTATTAAGGAGGAGATATAAAATGGTATTTAAAGGATTTAAAAAAGGTGTTTTATCGGCATTTTTCATGGTAATGATCTTGATAATAGGATATTCAGTAGTCTCTGCTATCCCTATTGATCCTTTTAACGATCGCCCTGTCTCAATAGGTAGTCCACCTCCCGGCGAGAAAAGTTTACAATGGACCCTAGACTACATGTTTGGCACAGGGGCTGTTAGCGCAACAGCTGATCAGCAATCTGCTGGGATGTGGACTGTTTCAGCTAATCCTGCAAGTATAATGCCTGTTTTAGTGGTGGAATATGCTGCTCTTGCAAACCAGAATATCTTTGGAATATGGTCTGACCCTGATATGGATACAAATACCCCTCCAAATAGGGTAGACATCTTCTGGGGGGCGGCTACTCCTGGCTTTTTTGCTGGTTGGGCTGCTCTTTATTGGGATACAGCAGGGTTATGGATTGGTGGATGGAATTTAACTTATGTGAACATAGGTGGTCCTTATACAGGTATTAACCCTTACTCTTTTGGTTTCTATTTACGTCGTGAGAACGGTCCTATATTTTATACTGTGGACCAGTTGAATAATGGAGGAGCAGCTCAAGTACTTGCGTTCAATAAGCCGGGAACAGATACATGGGCAATTGCTTTTGAAGATCTTCCATTAGCAGGAAGTGGTAGGGATTATAATGATATGGTTGTCAAAATAGAATCTATTCAGCCTGTCCCTGAACCAGGCACTCTTATGCTTCTTGGCTCGGGTCTTCTCGGCGCTGGACTCTATGGATGGAGGAGAAGAAAAAATAATAATTAAGATATTTCCCCCTCTTTATAAAAAATAATTAATGAAGTGAAGGGTGAAGGAATGATTGAGAGAGATGGTGTGAGGAGGGTTTCTAAAAAGAGGGGGATATAAAATAATAAAGTGAAGAATATAAAATTATGAAAAGAAAGGGAATACTGATAATCTTTACTATTATTTTAAGCCTTCGTTGCAACTCTATATTGAAGGGTCAACTTATGACCCTGTTACTGAATGTCCTTTGCCTTTTGCCATTGAATCAAAAAGATAAATTGACTCAACCCCGTTTACCTTGGTAATTTTTGAGACAAATCTATCCATTAATCTCTGCTCTATCGGAGTTAGTGTATCAATTGTCATAAAATAATTCTAACATAATATGAGGTGAGCATAACATCTCATTCCTGTTCAGTGTTTTTTATTTCATATTTTCTTATCAAGTCATGAAGGGTTGGTCTGCTGATACCAAGCTCTTCAGCTGTCCTGCTTATATTCCATGAATTCTTAATTAATGCCTTCTCGATTATTTCGAATTCTATCTTCTCTCTGACCTCTTTGAGTGTTGGAATCCTTTCATCTTCTTTAATCATGCTGGAAACCGGTCCGAGTAATAAATCCTCGGGTTTTATTATCTGGTCATCAGTCATTAAGACCGCGCGTTGAATCTTGTTCTCAAGCTCTCTCACATTTCCGGGCCAATTATAAGACTTTATTGCTATTATAGCCTCTTTATTGAATCCCTTTATCTTTTTATTGTAGACTCGACTCAACCTGTTCAAAAAATTATGCGCAAGAAGCAGTATATCGTCACCCCTCTCTCTAAGGGGTGGTAATTCTATTGTCATAACACTAATTCTAAAATACAAATCCTCTCTAAACCTTCCGTCTTTTATTGCTTCGCTAAGATCAATATTTGTTGCCGCTATTATGCGAGTATCAATCTCGATCTCTTCCCTTCCACCAAGTCTCTGTATCTTTTTATCCTGAAGAAATCTCAAAAGTTTGACCTGAAGATGAACTGGAAGTTCACTAATCTCATCTAAAAAAAGTGTTCCCTTATTCGCCCTCTCGATTATCCCTATCCTCTGCGTCTTAGCATCAGTAAATGCCCCTTTTTCGTAACCAAAAAGTTCTGATTCTATAAGTGTATCAGGAATCCCTCCACAATTTATGGGTATAAATGGCCCATTCTTTCTCATACTCCTCTGATGTATAGCCTTTGCAACAAGCTCTTTGCCTGTTCCGCTTTCACCAGTAATAAGTATTGTCACCTCTGATGCAGCAACCTTTTTGATTATAGAAAATACTTCCTGAATTTTAGGGCAAGTTCCTATAAGTTCTTCAAATTTTTCGCCCGCGTCCTTGATTGATTGTAATCTTCTATTTTCCTCTTCAATATTATAGAGGTGAAAAGCCCTTTTTAAAATTACCTTCAGTTCCGCTATTTCTATCGGCTTCTTATAAAAATCATATGCGCCCATATTGATTGCCTTCAAGGCACTTTCTTTTTCGTCGTTTCCTGTAATCACTATAATCTTTGTATTTGGTGCTTCTTCAATAATAGCTTTCAGACATTCAAATCCTTCGATCGTAGTATGTGGTTCAGGCGGTAAGCCAAGGTCAAGCGTTACAACCGCTGGCTTCTCTTTTTTAATCAGACTTAATGCTCTTTCCCTGCCTCTTGCTATTAATACCCGGTAGTCTTTTGATAGACCCCATTTAAGCTGGGTTACGATATCTTCATCGTCCTCAATTATGAGTAATTTTTCCATAACAATTTCTTTAACGATTTAAAGGTAAACATATTGTAACCTCTGTCCCAACATCCTGTGTACTTTGGACATTTATGCTTCCACCATGAATTTCAATAATATTTTTACATTGATATAAACCAACTCCCATGCCTTTCTTTTTTGTCGTATAGAATGGTTTAAAAAGATATTTCTCTATATACTCAGGAGAGATTCCACAACCATCATCTTTTATACTTACGCAAGCCATTCCATTATTTCTTTGAATATTGATCCTGATATTTGCAATATTTCCTTTTGATGCATCAACCGCATTCATTAAAAGATTCTCGATCACCTTCTTTATCTCCTCGATATCAATCCTACACAAAATCTCTTTTTCCAAACATTCTATACTTAAATTTGTCCTTCCATTACAAAATGGCTTTACTGTTTCTTTAATCAGTGAAACAAGATTTGTTTCTTCGAGAACTATCTCTTTACTTTTACTCATATCTGAAAGTCTCTTAATTATCCCCTTCATTTTGTCTGCAGTGCTTGTGAGCATTTTAATCATATCCTTCTGAAATTCTGGGTCATTGATATTATGCCTTGCATTTTCAACAGACATGGAAATTGCAGATACCATATTTTTAATATCATGAATCACGAATGACGAAATTCTGCCGACAGTTTCCATTTCACGTGCCTCCAAAAGTTCTTCCTCGAGTTTTTCCTTCATAATTGCAAAGGTCGTCTGTTTAGCAAGTGTCTTCAAAAAATCATAATCTTCGTAAGTATATATATCATTACTCAAAAGACCACCAAGTTCTACAAAACCTACTATATCTCCATTATTCAAAAGGGGTATAACCAACATAGCTCGTGTTGTTTCAAAAAATTCCCTATTCTCATCAACTATTTTTTTATAACCTTCATCTTTAACATTAAAAACCCAGCCTTTTTCTTTGAAAAAAGATATCAGGCTACTGTTTCCTTTTAGACTAATTTGACGATTTACTATGTCACAAGGGACAGCCCTAATGAATTCATCTAATGACTTATTATAGAACCATATTGACTTTGAAGTTGCACCTATTGCAGATGCAAATGTTTCAAGAATAGCAGATAAAAGTTCATCGAAGGTTTTAGTAGAAGAGATTTTCTGGGTAAAATTAAGCCATTGAGCCCGGTAATCATATTTATCCTTATAAAAGTTTTTGTCTATAAAAACCTTAACCCTTCTCCTTAACCTCTCTGATAATATAAAAGATATTAATACAATAGAACCTAAAAATAAGAAAATTACAGAAGTATATTTACCAAAATCTTTATCAATATACTTTATACCTACACCAAAGATTCCGAGACCTAATAAATATAAGCCTACAGCAAATAGCGTAAATGATTTATAAAAAATACTCCTCGAAATAAAAATTTCTTCTTTCTGAAATGTTTGCCTGAAAAGTGAGAGCGTGATTAGCAGAATGGAGGCCATTATCAAAACTTCCCTTATAGGAACCAAAGTCATATCTATAACTTTATAAAGGAGTGCATGACTATAGTAATAAATAAGCGAAAACATTATACCAGCGCAACCTATAATCATAAATTTTATACGCCATCTTATACCACCAGAGGATGACCTTAAAGTCTCTTCAAGATTTGCTGTTATTAAAACAGAGTAAATCAATATAACAAGATAAAAGTAATAACCTATTTTATCTAAGGTAATTATCCCTTCTATTTCTGAGTAAGGTAAATTAAAGAAATATCCTACTGGCAAAGAGACAACTAAAATTAACGGGGTTATCGAAATCAGAAGTGCTAATTTCCAGAATGTAGAAATCTCCTTATAATTTTTTCTACTATAAGTAATGCTGAAAATGAGCCAAAACAAAGGTAGCAGTGATTCACCAATGAGGGTTATCCGCTTGTAAAATAAGTCCCTTTGTATTTCACCTAATGACATATAATCTCCAAATTCTATCAGGCTAATGCAAAGCATTCCCAGTGCAAACGCAATATTTGGAATACCCTTTATATTTTTTCTAAACATAAAGAGCGCAACAGTAATAGAACTTATGATGGAAATAATTGATATAAGATTTAAAAGATTCATTTAGGGTTTAGGGTAGTATTAGCCCACTTTATTCATAAATTCATGAGTAAATTTTTATGAATAATATGGGTTAGAGGTTAATTGCCGAGTTCTTTTAAAACTCTCTTTGTCTCCTCGACCTCTGGAAAATTCGATGCTAACTTTAGCGCAAATTCAAGCTCTCTTTTTGCATCCGCACTCATACCTTTCTTAAAATAAGAAAAACCCAGATGAGCTCTTACAGAAGGTTCTTGGGATAAAAGAGATACTGCTTCTTTTAGGTATAAAATAGCCTTGTCATAGTCACCTTTTTTATAATAAATCCAGCCTAAAGTATCAGTTATTGCCCCATCTTTTGGCGAGATTTGCTTTGCCTTTTCAGCAAGCTTCAATGCTTCATCAAGCTTTTCCATTTTTTCGGAATAAAGATAGGCAAGGTTATTGAGTGCTGGAGTATAGAACTGATTAATCTTTAAAGCCCGTTGGAATGCCTCGATAGCCTTCTTCGTCTTCCCTTGTAAAAGGTAGATATTTCCCATTGCAGTCGGCGAAAGGAAATTTTTATCACCCATACTTTCAGCCTTTTCGTAATATTGTAATGCTATATCATAGTCCTTTTGTTTGTAACGAATATCGCCCATTATGTGATACCCAAAACCTCTTCGAGGATATCTTGTAATAGCCTGTTTGGCTATTTCCTCTGCCTTTCTTAAATCATTCTTTTTGATATATATCTTTGCAAGTATAGCTATAATTTCTGCCTGATCAGGTTGGATCTTCAGAGAATCATCAATTGTAGATATTGCCTTTTCAAGGTTACCCTCATTTATATAAAGTGTTGCGAGCCTGTTATGCCCGAATGGAGAATTTGGAGTAAGTCTTATTATCTCTTTATATTCTGCCTCTGCCTCTCTAAAATCCTTCTTTTTCATATATATAGAAGCAAGCTCATCCCTCGCTTCAATAATTTCAGGATTTCTTTTTAAGAGCTCTTTAAGCGTTTCTATACCATGTTTAAAATCATTTTTTCTCACATAAAAGGCAGCAAGTGCCATGTAACCTTTAGGTTGGGCAGTATATTTCGCTTTTGCAAATCTATCGAAAGCCTCTTTATCTCTTCCCATCTTTTCCAAGAGCAAGGCTGATGCTATTAGAATCTCAACATTATCAGGATTATTTTTTAATGCATAATCATATTGTTTAAGCGCCATTTCGTTTTTTCCTTCTGAGAAATAAAGCGTTGCAAGATTCATATAGGGAGCAATAAATCGTGGATTTAAGGATATTGCACGTTCAAAATTATTAACAGCAGATTGGATATCTTTTTTACCTAAGTATGCAAGTCCCAAAAGATTATATAAGAAAGCATCTGAAGGGTCATTTTTAAATCCCTCCTTGCACGTTTTTATAGCATTATCATACTTACCCTGCTTTAATAGGAAAAGTATTAAAGTTGCCCTTATTTCGAGTTGCTCGGGACTAATCTTCAAAGCTGTCCTGAATTCTTTTTCGGCAGTAGAGTTTTCACCTATCATTAGATAATATCTGCCACGTTTTAAATAGGTATCAACAAAATTAGGGTCAAGCTCCTGTGCCTTCTCCATTTCTTTTAGTGCTTTATCGTATTCCTTTTTAATCATGTAGGCAGTACCTAAAAGATTATATGCAAGTGGATTATTAATATTCTTTTCTATTGCCTTGTTGATCTCCTTTATAGCCTCGTCCGTCCAACCACGTCTAAGATTTATCAACCCTAAAACAAGATGGACGTCTGATATATCTGGTCTTGCATTAACTACCTCTTGAAGTTCTGTCCATGCCTGTTCAAGATAACCAGTTAAATAATACGCAAGTCCTAAGAAATAATGAGCACCTATTAGCGAAGCATTGTATTTTAGAGCCATTTGAAGATTCGTTATTGCTTCTTTAAAATCTCTCTTACTATAAAGCGAAAGCCCTTTTATGTAATATCCCTCGGCTCTTTTCGGGTTTTTGGAGATAATGTATTCTGCTGTTTTTAAGGCATCTTCTGGCTTTTTACTCCTAATCTGTAAAAGTCCGATCTCTGTATATACATTTAATTCTTCTTTTTTATCTATATCTATAATGCGTTGATAACATTTGATTGCTTCGTCATTTTTATCCTGCATCTTTTCAAGATTGCACATTATATAAATGGCATCTTTGTCTTTTTCGTTTTTTGAAAGGACCGATTCAATGATTTCTCTTGCTCTTTGTATATTTTTCTGTTTAATAAAAAGCCTTGCAAGCGTAATATGTGCTGATGTTCTATTCGGTGCCTTTTTAATAGACTGTTCAATAAGAGAATATGCCTTATCAAATTCTCCTTTTTCTGCATATATCGTACCCATAATCTCAAGTGCTTTAGGATCATCAGGTTTTTTATAAAGATAGGTCTTTAATTCATTAATAGAATTATCAAGTTCATTTTTATCAATATAGCCCTTATAAAGATAGACTTTACCAAGATAAAGGTGTATTTCATTTAAGGAAGGATTAAGTTTCAATGCCTTCTTAAATTCCTTCTCTGCTGAATTAATCTGTCCAGTTTCAAAGTATGCAATGCCAAGATAATATCTTGCATCAGCAAAATCGGGATCTTTTTCAAGGGCGTTTCTGAATTCTATTATTGCACCTTTATAATTCTCTTCTTTTACAAAAGCAAGCCCCTTTTCATAATGTTTTTTTGCTGAAGTAGCCTTGTCCCCACTGCAACTTAAAATGAAAGTAAGTGTTATGAAAATTATAAATATTAGTAATTCCCTACCAAGCGTCTTTACCAATGTGACCTCCTTTCTATTACCCCCAAATAATGATTATAGATGTCAAATTTCTACATTTAGAACGTGCTAAACATATAAAAATTTATCTATAACAGGTATAAAATCCTTCAAAAAACTCTCGCCTGTTCCAAGGGCGTTTTCAAGATTATCGTTCATCACGGGAACAGAAATCCGCACGAAGATTGCGTCAGATCTATGGTATATAATAGATTTTATAATCACACTCAGCTTATAAAGAAAGAAATTAGTAATATAATTTCCATTTATCTGATACCAATATAAAAAGACTTGCTTCTCTTTATTTTTCTCATATACAGCTTCGATAAAATTGATTTTTTTATTTACCCCATTGATATCAAGTTGACGTTTCCTTTTTTTTAGAATCTGCCATCCGCCACCAGCTTGACAATGTTCAGGCGTATGAATCTCAGCAAAGTTTCTGTGCGTCTTGTAATATCCTATATAGAGGGAAACCCTCTTTTCTCCATTAAAAAAATCTCTATTTAAATAATCATCGAGTTTAAGTATTTTAATCACCTCGTCATTGAATTTATAATCAGCTAAACCTTGCCATTCGCCTATCCTTTGAGGAAAATTTTTTAATACATTTGCAGAAATAGCCTCCTCAAACATAAAATATTTAGTATAGATACCCGTTAAAATCATCAAAGCTAATACAATATAAAAATGTTTTCCTGTTTTCATCTATTGGTTCTCTTTTTCCCCACCTTACTCAAGAAAATTCCTACAGCGAGTAGTAATACTACTGAAACCATAAAAACACCTATACCTGCAAACTCATGGAAAAAACCTTCTGCAACCGCTCCACCATAAGATTTAGCCAATATCCCCGTCATAACTACACGGAAACTATTTGTAATAATTGCAATCGGGACAACTGCAGTTATCAGCAATATTTTTTTAAATAGACTTTCATTTGATAGATAAGCCAAAGCTACACTTATTGCAAAAAGTGCTGTTAAAGAACGTATTCCACTACAGGCATCCACAACCTGAAGGGTTATATTTTCAAGCATAATTATATTTCCTTCTCTAAGAACAGGTATCCCGATTAACTGCAAAAATAAAACCGAATATTTTGTAACAAACAATTTTAGCGGAAAGGCAACCGTATCATATATATAAGAAGGTACGGGAATCATCAATAACAAATAAAAAAATGGGAAGGATAATATTTTGAAATACTCTTTGCCGTAAATAAATATAATAATACCTGCAAGAACAATAAGCATCGATACTCTCATTGTAGTATGTGCAGCACCGAGATTACCCAACATATATATAATAAGCCCTGCTATCAGGATAAAAACTCCCCATTTAGTGGACTTAAAAATCGTGTCTTTAAGATATTCACGTTTTTGCCATATAAAATAAATTGAGATTAAAGGTATGATAAAACCGTGAGAATGATTCGGATTACTATACCACTCAGAAACCATCTTTGAAATCACGGGAAAATATAACCAAATGAAAGTAATTAATAAGATTAAAATACTATGCATGCAAAATAAGATAAAGTTAAGGTTAGGGCTATTAAGTTACAATTTTTTATGAGACATCCCTAATCGTCGACTCAGGAACTATTTCTTTAAGCAATCTTATAATATCTTTTACATCACCCTTCGTAGTACACTCTTTTAATAATTCTATCTTACTAAAAAGATTGTCATAATATATACCATTCTGTCTCAACATTGTTATCTTTTTATTATCAGTAGGTATAATTCCTTCTCCTTGCCAGTATAATTCCTCATGTAGCTTTTCACCGGGCCTAAGTCCTGTAAACACAATATCTATATCCCTTCCTGGTTCAAGACCATGTTTTCTAATAAGCTCCATTGCGAGATCAACAATTTTGATAGGCTTACCCATATCTAATAGAAATATCTCTCCACCGCTACCCATTGCGCCTGCTGTCATAACAAGCTGAACAGCCTCAGATATCGCCATAAAATAGCGAGAAACCTCTGGATGTGTTACTGTTACCGGTCCTCCCTCTGCAATTTGTTTTTTGAATAGTGGGATAACACTACCGTTACTTCCTATAACATTCCCAAACCTTACAGCGACAAACTTTGTCCTGTTATTATTTAATGCCTGCACGATGAGTTCTGCTACCCGCTTTGTAGTTCCCATAATATTAGAGGGATTAACTGCCTTGTCAGTCGAAATAAATACAAACTTATCAACATTATTTTCTATAGCAAGTTTAGCTATATTCATCGTGCCTATAACATTATTACGTACTGCTTCTATAGGCTCACGCTCCATCATTGGTACATGTTTATAAGCTGCGGCATGGTATATAAGTTCAATACTATTTTCCTTTAATATTTTTCCGAATTTTTCCGTATCGTTGATATCGCCTATTACAGGCAAAAGTTTTTGCTCTGGGAATTCTTTTCTTAGTTCCAGTTCTAATTCGTATAGACTATTTTCATATCTTTCATATAAAACCAATAGAGCAGGATTAAATTGAATAATCTGCCTGCAAAGTTCTGAGCCTATAGAACCACCTGCACCCGTAACAAGAACCCTCCTCTCTTTTAACTCGTCCTCTAAAAGCTTCTTATCAGTCTCCCTGCAAAATTTCAATGTCCTTCTACCTAATAGTTCGTCACAAGATACCTCTTTAAGTTGACCCGTAATTTTTTCTTCCTTCACTAATTTCCCTATGCTTGGTAGCAACTTTGTATTTAAATTGGCACTTAAAGCTATATTTTTTATCCTTACTATATCCTTATACGGAGCTGATGGTATAGCGATTATAACTTCGTCAATATCGTACTTTTTAGCGAGTTCCGGGATATCATTACTACTGCCAAGCACGGGAATCCCCTGAATATTCGTTCCTTTTTTATATGGATTATCATCAACAAAGCCTACTACTCGAATGCCCAAGCCGGGGTTAGTCCTAATCTCATTAAGAAGCAAAAAGGCAGCCTTTCCTGCGCCAGCAATTAGTGCATACCTTATATTTTTTGGATTCACTTTATTTTTAGCTTCACAGTAATAACGCACTATGAATCTGCTTCCTCCTATAAACATTAAACTAAGAACGGATTCCGAGATAAAAATTGATCTTGGGAAATCCTGAAGTCTGTATATAAATACCATCAAGGCGAGAAATAATATAGAACCTAAAAGCACAGCCTTTATTGTATCCATCAAATCCCTAATACTCACAAACCGCCACGAACCACAATGAATTTTGTAGTAAAAATATGCAGTTATTCTTGAGACTATCAGTAGAGGTAAAGCCTTTAAGAAAATTAGATAATATTCTGGAGGAAAACTAAAATCAAATCGTATCAAAAAAGCAAGTGTTAATGCTGAAATTATTGTAAATAACTGGAATATTAGGATTAGCAGAAATCGGTAGCGAGAGAGGTATTTCTCCAAAAAACGATTTAAGGCTATATTATAATTTTCTATCAAAATTTTCGTCGTCATTTTTCTCCCCTCCCAAAGATTAATGCAGGTAATGATTTTTATAGAAAGTAAATTAAATAAATAGGTTATGACAAATAGAGTTTTTTATTAACTTTAATTTTTAATTGACAAATTAATTGGTAGAAAATCTCTTAGAAAAGGCGTTGTATTTTTACAATCTATGGTGGCAGAAAAAAGGTTCCTTGCTATTTCTGCCTTTTTAATTCCGCTAATTCCTTATAAACTCTAAGCATCTTTTGTCCGATGATTTCCCAATCATATTTTTCAACCGTGAGTCTTCTTCCATTTCGCCCTAACTTCATTGCAAGTTCAGGATTTCTCAAAAGCTCTATAGTCTTCTCTGCAAAAACCTTTGGATCATCTGCTATTAAAAGATGCTCACCATTTTTAACCTCTATACCTTCGGCCCCTATAGATGTTGTCACCACAGGCTTAGCCATAGATAAGGCATTTAGAACCTTGAGTTTTGTCCCACTCCCACTCTTAATCGGTGCTATATATACTGCCGATGAATTAACATATGGTCTTACATCTTCAACATAACCTACGACTTTAACATTTTTATTTGTTTCTGATAATCGAAGAAGTTTTTTTGGTGGCGATTTGCCTACAACTGTAAATTTCACATCTGGTATGGATTTATATATTATTGGAAAAATCTCTTCAATAAAAAATTCAACTGCCTCTCTGTTATACATGCTCTCCATACCACCTACCCAGAGTATGCTATCCGGAATAGGATTCTGTCCATCAGGAGCAAAATAAGATGTATCGACACCATTTGGTATAACTACATAATTTGCGGAGGGGTTCATTCTTTTCAATGTCTTCAAATCATCTTCTGATACCGTAGCGCAAATATTAAAGTTTGGGCAAGCTTGTTTTTCAAATCTTTTGAGTTTGATGTATTGTAAATACATAAACATTTTTAAAATAAGATTTTTGCTATTTTTAGCTAATCTAAAAACTCTTAGCGATTCGACATTGTGCTCTGTTAAAATTGTGGGTACATTATCAAATATTAGTCTATACCTTGCTAAATGCAACATATCAAAATGAACAACATCAATCTTATCATTTTCTAAAATCTCTCTAATCTTCGTCTTCATATCTTTTCGATAGTATTTATGAGCTACATAAGGCAATGGAGAAAATAAAGTAATTAAAAGTGAAATATAAAGTCTTAATCTTGAAGTATTGTCAGGAATAATAAAAACATCTGCTGACTTACACATTTTTCTAATGGGCTCTACATATTTAAACTCTTCTTTGTTTTTAATGAAGCCAAGAAAGTAAACATTATGATGTTTAGCAATATATTTAAGTATATTATATGTCCTAATATGATGCCCATGGTCAGGAGGATATGGATTTTCTGTCGATAGAAATAAAATGTTCATTTATTTATTTCTCTAAAAAACTTTGACCAAAGTGTATAATATCTTCTACTTCCAAGGATTTTTTTTATTGAACTTTTAAGATAGTGTTGGGATTTGTATAAAATTATCTTTTTTTGGCTTCCATGGACAATCGCCTTAAAATCTTGAAAATACATTTTTTGCGTCATTACAAATCGATTTAATATAGTAAACTCTTTTTTAGAAGAATTCAGCACATTCGTGCCCGGTGTAGAAGTGCATACACCTTTATATCCACCGTTTTTTGCCATGCTTAAAACCTTTTTTGAGAAGAACCCACCAGGTATCGAAATAAACTCAACAGACATATTTAGGTTGTCTTCGAGTATATTTTTAGATTCAAAAAGCTCTTTATGAAGATTATCAATACTAAGATCAGAAAGAAAAGAATGGGTTAATCCATGCGATTGAATTGACATGCCCTCTGTAGCCATTTCCTTAAGATGTGACCAATTTACAAAATTTTTTGTTCCAATCCAGTTAACCGTCACAAAAAAAGTTGCAACAAATCCATATTTTTTTAGAATAGGAAATGCTATTGAATAGTCGCTATAATTTCCGTCATCAAAAGTAATGATTATGTTTTTTTTGACTTCATCAGTATAATTTTTAGAGTGGCAAAATTCGTCTACTAACAAGCTTTGAAATCCATTCTCAAAAAGATAACGAATCTGTCTTTCAAATTCTTCCTTTCCGATCGCATATCGTTCCCTGTTAAATTCTTTATCAAATAAGGCGTGGTAAAGCAATATCGGTACTTTCATAAAAGTCTTTTGAAAATTAATTCCTGATACAAATTTAAATACCTTCTACACATATTTTCTGAAGAAAAATATTTCTTCACTTTTGTATAACCCTTGAAAGCTAAATCATGTGCTTTCTCTTTATTGTTAATTAAGGTAATAATTGCTTTCTCTAATCCACTCACATCTTTAGGTCCAATTAATATTCCATTTTCATCATTTTCAATGACCTTTGGAACAGCTCCGACCCTTGTAGCAACAACAGGTTTCTTTGCAGCCATTGCCTCAAGAAGAACCATAGGAAGTCCTTCTTTAATGGAAGGCAAAACAAAGACATCCATTATCGAAAGTAATTCAGGGACATCGTTCCTTAACCCTGTAAAGATGACGTTTTTTTCAATACCTAAATTTTTAGCTTCATCTTCTAATTGTTTCCTCAGAGGTCCATCTCCTATAATGAAAAATTTGATATCCTTATATTTCTTAATAATTTCTTTTGCTCCTTTTAACAGATAAATGTGACCTTTTTCAATTTTCAGACTTCCAATTGTCCCGATTACCTTGATATTCCCATTAATTCCGAATTCTTCTTTGATGTTCTCAGTTGATATTTCACTGCTAAATCGCTCAATATCAATTCCGTTATCGATAACTATTATCTTCTTTTCAGGAATTCTGTATCGCAACATATCCTTTTTTATATCATCTGAAACAGCAACAATTCGATCAAAATACCGTATCCATAAACCATCGAGAAAACAATAAATCTTCAACCTCCAGTGATGAGTTAACCAGTTGTGATTTGTTGTCACAAGAGGCAGTTTATTTTTTGCTGATAATAATCCATAAAAGTTCGATTTATAGCCATGACAATGGATAATGTCAATTTTGTTATTTTTTATATATTTTCGTATTAAAGAAATAAGTTTTAAATCAAATTGTCCTCTGCATGGGAAAATTACAGAATCTATATGATTAGCTTTTGCCTCCTCTGCTACCTCAATATGAGGATTGTAGGCATTTTTTATAATTCCCACAATAGGATGACAATCATATGTGTTTTTTAGACTTTTAGATAGTTCTATTACTACCCTTTCTGCACCAAATAAACTGCTACTGCTGATTAAATGAAGGATTTTCATGCCCTATGACCAAAGTCCAATGTCCAACTAAAACCATAAAGAGTTAGGTGGTAGGTGTAAAGTTTAAGGAATATTATGGTTTTGGAAACTCCTTTTTAGGATAACAAATAAAGTCATAAGTCGGGAATAAGATTTTGATTATAGTAAAAAATATAAGTTTTAAATCAGAGGAAAAAGAATAATTTTTAATATATTCCTTTGCAAGTTCTATCTTTTTAGGTAATAGTGTATTTTTATAGTACTCTTCAGGATTTTCTTTATCTTTTAAGACAGTTTCTTCATCCCTATATACAATAGATGCGAAATCGGTAATGCCCGGCTTAATTTTCAGTATTTCCTTATAATCATTTTTATAAAATTCGACATACTTTCTAACCTCTGGCCTCGGACCTACAAAACTCATCTCTCCTTTTAAGACATTTATAAGTTGAGGAAGTTCGTCTAATTTTGTCTTTCTTAGAATCCTGCCAACCCTTGTAACTCTATTATCTCCAGATACAGTAATCTGTCCACCTTTTTTATGCGCATCTTTCACCATCGTCCTGAATTTATAAATAAAGAATGGTTTGAAGTTTCTTCCCATCCTCTCCTGTCTGAAGAAAACAGGTCCTGCACTGTCAAGTTTTATTAAAATTGCAATAATAGCGAAAAGAGGAAATAGTAAAAACAATCCGATACTTGAACAAAATATGTCAAAAAAGCGCTTCACTGTTGTCCTAAGTCCGATGTCCAATGTCCTAAGTCTGTTGTCAAAGCATAATTATTCTTTCTTTAAATAACGGATAAATCTACCAATTAGCTGCTTTATCTCAGTTATCTCTGTCTTTAAAGCTTCGAATTTTTGCTCCGTAATGTATTCTTGGTCAAGAGCAACGTAAAGATGAGATAAAACTTCTGTGGCAGATCTTCTTGAATAACCAAGATATTTTATAAATTCAAGGTCACTCTGGCTATCAAAACCTTCTGCTGTATTAGCCATGATTGAAACGGATGCTCTTCTAACCTGATCTTTTAATCCAAAATCTTTAGAAAAATTTCCTTCATTGGTTAATATGTATATTTCTTTTACAAATTCTCTTGCTTTTTGCCATGCTTTTATATCCTCGAATTTTTCTATCTTCAAGTTTATACCCTCCTATCTTCTCTTTAAATACCTGCTATGGACATAGGACGTCAACTATCGTCTATTTTTACTTATAACGTCAGTCACCGCATTTATTACCCTCTCAACATCCCCGTCCGTCATCTTTGGATATATCGGTAGAGAAATAATTCTCTTGTAAGTTTCATAGGCAACTGGGAAGTCCTCCTGTTTATAACCATAGGTATCACGATAATATGGATGAATGTGTAAAGGTATAAAATGGACAGATGTACCTATCCCTCTATCTTTAAGTTCATTAATAAATTGATCTCTATCTATCTTCAGGTATTCAAGATTCAATTTGATGACATATAAATGCCAGCTGTGTTTGGTTCCGAAGTTGGGAAGTTGAGAAGTTGAGAGGTTGTGCCTTACTGTCTTTGTCTCATCTTCATACCCTCGTATCTTTCTCTCTTCATTTCCTAATATAGGTGTCTCTAACTCTACAACATCCCTGAAGGCTTCATTATACATCGTTGCTATTTCGGTTCTTCTTCTCCAGAGTTTATCTACTTTTCTTAGCTGGGCTAATCCAAGGGCAGCAGCAATATCAGTTAGATTATATTTATAACCGGGAGCTATTATCTCATAGTACCAGCTTCCTTCTGCAGTGTATCTTTTCCATGCATCCTTACTAATTCCATGTAAACTCATAACCCGCATCCTTTCTGCCCATTCATCATTATCTGTGGTAATCATTCCACCTTCTCCCGTGGTAATGTTTTTGGTAGCATAAAAGCTAAAGCAGGTAATATCACCTACAGTGCCTATTAACTTACCATTATAAAAGGCAGGGAAGGCATGCGCAGCATCCTCAATTACTCTTAGCTCGTAGCTCTTAGCTAATCGCATTATAGCATCCATATCACATGGATAACCTGCATAGTGGACGGGAATAATTGCCTTTGGCAGCGAGGAGTGAGTTGTAAGATATAAGGTGTTAGGTGCTGGGTTTGAGGTGCTTTCTAAAAATTCTTTTAATTTAGAAACGTCTATGTTCATAGTGACAGGGTCGATATCGATAAAAATTGGTTTTGCATTGAAATAGCGGATAACCTCCGCAGTTGCTGCAAAGGTCATTGGTGATGTGATAACTTCGTCTCCTTCCTGAATACCTACGGCTTCCAATGCTAAATGAAGCGCTGCAGTGCAAGAATTAACAGCAATAGCATGTTTACAGCCTATATATTTTGCAAATTCTTCCTCAAATCTCTTTACCTTCGGACCTGTTGTTATCCAACCAGTTTTAAGCGTATCAAAGATTTCTTGTATTTCTTCGTCTTCAATTAAAGGAAGTGAAAAGGGTAGAAATTTCCGGTCGTTTTTAATGAAACTATCCTTTACCATTTTACCTAAATCGCTTTCCGTGACAGTCCTCCTTCAGGAATTTGAAAGTTACAAACATTTTTTATACAATTTTCAATGTATTTAGCTTCATTTCGGCAAGGAATTAATACAGATACCTTTCTATTATCATTCATTTATCTATTTAATCCTAAGGATAGGAAGTCCTTTGGTCGTCTTACGAAATCTCTGATAACTAATCTTTGCGAAAAGGCATTCTTTCAGATTTATATATCACAAAATTGATTATATTTTTTATCATATCT
>CAYOJI010000017.1:8883-28105 GCA_964404225.1 uncultured Nitrospiraceae bacterium | reverse complement strand
AAAGTTTGTTAGATATGCTGCGTGACCTATCACGGAAAAGGTGATGCTAACCTCAAAATCTTTGCTTTTGACAGGAAAAAGTTTCCAGTGCTACAATAAGCCTTACAAAATAGATTATGGATTTAAAAAAGATTGAGAAAGGTATCAGACTCGTACTTGAGGGTATAGGTGAAGATCCTGACCGCCCCGGTATAAAAAATACGCCAGAACGTGTTGCTCGCATGTACGAAGAGATTTTTGTCGGGCTAAGAACTCCTACTGAGGAACTCCTTAAAGTAATAGAGGGAGAGAGCCATGATGAATTAGTTATGTTGAAAGATATTCCATTTTATTCAATGTGCGAACATCATCTTCTTCCATTCATAGGTAAAGCGCATGTTGCTTATATACCTTCGGGAGGAAAAATAGTTGGTTTGAGTGAACTTGCAAAGGCAGTCGAGGTTCTTGCTAAAAGACCACAGGTTCAGGAACGTCTAACAACCCAACTTGCAGATTTAATAATGGAAAGACTTAAACCAAAAGGTGCGATGGTTGTGATAGATGCAGAACATTTATGTATTAGTATGCGTGGGATAAAAAAGCCAGGAACTCGGACAGTTACCTCTGCAGTAAGAGGTATTTTCAGAACAAAACAGTCTACGAGGGAAGAATTACTTGAATTGATCAAAAAAAGAGAATAAAAAATTCAAAGTCTGAAAATACAATCTAAATTATTTAAGAAAGAGAGAGGGGTTTACTCTCACTTTTTTACAAATACAATTAATTAAAAAAGGAGGATATCATGGCAGCAACTTTGATAAAGGGATCTGAAATATCCAAACAGATAAAAGAAGAAATGAAAAAGGAAATCTTGTTACTAAAAGATAAACATAATTTAATTCCGGGCTTAGCTACTGTTTTAGTTGGTGAAGATGAGGCATCTAAGGTATATGTTGGCGCTAAGGAAAAAGCATGTAAAGAATTAGGTATTTATTCAGAAAGAATAGATTTACCTGCTGATACAAAGGAAGAAGATCTTCTATCATTGATTAAAAAATTAAATAATGACTCTAAAATTCATGGGATACTCGTTCAGTTACCCTTACCTAAGCATATTAATGAGACCAATATACTTTATACAATTCTTCCAGAAAAGGATGTAGACGGCTTTCATCCTGTCAATGTTGGCAAGATGATGCTTGGACAGCCCTGTTTCCTTCCGTGTACGCCACACGGGATTCAAGAACTTTTGAGAAGATCAAATATTCAAACAGATGGAGCAGATGTTGTAGTTGTCGGTAGGAGTAATATAGTGGGCAAGCCTATTGCTAATATGTTGTTACAAAAAGATGGTGGGAATGCGACTGTTACAATTTGTCATACAGGGACAAAGGATATAGCTTCTCATACTAGGAGAGCAGATATATTAATTGTAGCTGTCGGGAAACCAAAGATGATTACAGCTGATATGGTTAAGGAAGGTGTTGTAGTTATCGATGTTGGAGTTAATAGATTAGAAACGGGTCTTGTTGGTGACGTGGATTTCGAAAGCGTTAAAGAAAAAGCAAAGGCAATAACCCCTGTCCCCGGGGGGGTAGGTCCCATGACTATTACAATGCTTATGTACAATACCATCCAAGCTGCAAAGATGTTGGCGGGTATTACTGGTAATTAAAATAAAATTTTTACATAATAATTAATAAGGTATTTTTTATAAAAAAGGAGGACCTATCAATGAGCATTAGTGCAATGCCACCCTGCCAAGCGGCTTGTCCTATACACACAGACGTACGGGGCTATGTTTCTGCAATTGCAAGAGGAGATGTAGAGAGTGCCATAAAAATAATTCGTCAGGTGAACCCCTTTCCCTCTGTTTGCGGAAGGATATGCACCCGTGTGTGTGAAACTGTTTGTAGACGAGGGCAAGTAGATGAACCAATAGCAATAGGAGCATTAAAACGCTTTGCTGCTGATCAAGCAAAGGGATTAAAGTTTTCCAAACCTTTGGGGCCATACTACAATGAGAAAATTGCTGTAATCGGTAGTGGTCCGGCTGGTTTAACAGCCGCACATGACTTAGCATTATTAGGATACAGAGTTACTGTTTTTGAAGCGCAAAAAGAACTCGGTGGAATGTTAATTAGCGGAATACCAGAATATAGACTTCCAAAAAATATCGTCAAAGAAGATATCGATTTTATTCTTTCTATGGGTATAGAGGCAAAGACAGGTACTACACTCGGAAAAGACTTTACCATTGACGATCTTCTTAAAGAATATCAAGCAGTATTTTTGGCATTAGGAAGCGAAAGGAGTTTGTATCCAAAATGTAAAGGTATAGAATTACCCGGGATAATAACAGCTGTTGAATTTCTAAAAAATATAAGTCGCGGAGAACGACCATATCTTGGTGAAAATATAGTAATAATTGGTGGAGGTCATACCGCAATTGATGCTGCTCGTACATGTATTAGGCTTGGGTCAAAGAATGTATCTATTATTTATCGAAGGACGTTAAAAGAGATGCCTGCTGGTAGAGAAGAAGTAGAAGAAGCAGAGGCTGAAGGTGTGAAATTTTATTTCCTTTCAGCGCCAATAGAATTTTTCGGAGCAGGAAAGGTTGAAGGCGTTCGCTGTGTCAAAATGCAACTTGATAAGACATCAGGGTCTAAACGTGGGACATTAATTCCTATCGAAAATTCTGAATTCGATATAAAAGCTGATGCAGTAATACTCGCAATAGGATATGAGCCAAAAGCTGATTCAATTAAAGATGTAGAACTCATATTAGGGAAGGGTGGAACAATAGTTGTAAAGGATGAATCGGGCTCAACTAATATAAAAGGAATTTTTGCAGGTGGAGATGTGGTGAGCGGACCAATGACGGTTGTTCAGGCAATAGCCTCGGGTAAGAGGGGGGCAGATGCCATACATCGTTATCTAAGAAAACTTCCGCCTAAGGAGATTGAAGAACCAATCGTATTAAGACCACTTGATGAAAAGATTGTAAATCTTATTGTTAAAACATTGAGACAAAAAATGCCTTCTCTGCCTATACATGAAAGAATTAAAACATTTGATGAAGTAAATATTGGTTTTACATGGGAACAAGCTGTAACAGAAGCTCAAAGATGCTTAAACTGTGGTGCGGGTGCAATTATCTCAGATGAATGTATTGCTTGTTTTAATTGTGTTCTTGTATGTCCATACGGGGTGCCGGTAGCCGGTGACGAAAAAGCTAAAATTGACATTAATCAATGCCAAGCTTGTGGAATATGTGCATCTGAGTGTCCTGCTTCTGCAATCGATTTAAAAATAGAGACAAAAGAAAAAAGTCGCGAAAAACTCGAAAAAGCTTTAGGCGCAGCTAAAAAAGAATCTCCCGAAAATTTTGTAATCGAATTTTACTGTGAATTTCAGGAATCTAAATTAGCTTCTGATGAAAAGACTAATGTCTATAAAATAGGTAAACCTTGTATGGCAAGGGTTGATGTTGCACAACTTCTACGTCCTTTTGAATCTGGTGCAAATGCTGTTCAGATTAATAAATGTGAATACCATGAATGCCGTTTCAAGGGTTGTGATGAATGGATATTAAGACATGTTGAAAGTGCAAAGAAGATCTTAAAGGACATAGGGGTAGACTCTGAAAGACTAAAAATACTTTATAAGGAAGAAAAATAGTAAATATTTAAAAAAGAAGGTGATTTAAAAATGATTGTTGCAGATATTAAGCCCTTAGCAGAGATTAAAGAAATGCTTAAAAACTATAGAAGAGTATTAGTTTTGGGATGTGGAACTTGTGTAGCCGTATGTTTAACTGGTGGCAAGAGGCAGGTTGAGTTATTAGCTTCTGCTCTTAGAATGATTAAGAAGGAAGAAGGGAAAGATTTTATTGTGGGAGAAAAAACATTAGTGAGACAATGTGAGCCAAGATTTATAGACCAGATAAAGGATGAAATTTCAGATTATGAGGTTATCCTTTCAATGGGTTGCGGAGCAGGTGTGCAAGAGATTGTCGAGAGGTTAGGAACAATTTCTGTTTTGCCAGCGATGAATACAATGTTTATCGGATCAGCCGATGGTAATGGCAACTTTTTAGAGATGTGCGCTGCATGTGGTGATTGTATTTTATCTTTGACCGGGGGAATTTGTCCACTTGCGAGATGCCCAAAAGGTTTATTGAATGGGCCATGTGGAGGAACAAAAAATGGGAAATGTGAAGTAAGTCCCGAGATTCCTTGTGCATGGGTTTTAATCTATGAGCGAATGAAAGAACTCGGAAGGCTTGATGAATTTAAAAAAGAGATTGATGTAAAAGATTGGTCTAAAACTCGGAGACCAGGCATGTTTACTGTGAGAGAAAAAATAAGTGTTGGAAAAGGTGTCTAACCCACCAATAATATATGGAAGAAAAACGTAGCATTTCCATTATAGGTGCAGGACCTGTCGGAACTGCATTTGGATACTTACTTAAAAAGAAGGGATATAAGATTGCAGGGGTTGCTAGTAGAACCCTTGAATCTGCTAAAAAGGCGAGGGAATTAATTGGAGAAGGTGATGTCTCGACAGATTTGATAATGATTGCCAAAAAAGCAGATATAGTTTTTTTGACGACATCTGATAATGCAATTCAGGAAGTGTGTGAGAAAATCGTTGCTGGCGGAGGATTTAATAGAGGCAGTTTTGTGTTCCATATGAGTGGTGCTTTATCTTCTAATATTTTACTCTCTGCAAAAGGGGTGGGCGCACATATTGCTTCTCTACACCCACTTCAGAGCCTTCCAAATGTTAAAGAGGCAGTACAGAATCTACCGGGCTCGTATTTTTGCATCGAAGGAGACCCTGATGCACTTTCAGTTGCAAGAGAAATAATTAAGGCTCTCGAAGGAAAAGAGATAACCTTAAATATAGATAAAAAAACCCTTTATCACGCAGGAGCTGCGGTGGTTTCTAATTTTCTTGTAGCTACAATAGATTTTGGCTTAGAGCTTCATGAAGCCGCTGGGATTAACAGAAAAGATTCTCTTAAAGCACTCATACCTTTAATAAAAGGTACCTTAAAAAATATCGAAAGTATCGGGATACCATCTGCCCTAACTGGTCCTATTGCAAGGGGAGATACTAATATAATTGAAGATCACCTTAAGGCTATATCAAAGGAGAGACAGGATTTAATGAATTTATATATCGAACTTGGAAGGCATACTGTTAATGTAGCTGTAGCAAAAGGGACATTAAAAAAAGATTCTGCCGAGATAATTAATTCTTTATTTAACAAATATAAAGAAGGATTAAGAATATAGGTGAAGGTTCTTGTTGTTGACAGTGGTGGTCGTGGACATGCCATCGCTTGGCAGTTTAAAAGTGACCCCAATGTAAGAGAGGTTATTTGTGCTCCAGGGAATGCAGGTATTGCTCGAGAAATAAGGTGTGAAAATGCAAGAAAAAATGAAGAGATTCTTGAACTCGCAAAAAATGAAAAGGTTGACCTCGTTTTTATTGGTCCGGAGAGTCCCTTAACGAATGGGATTGTTGATATGTTTGAGGTAGAAGGGATACCTGTAGTTGGTCCTGTTAAAAAGGCGAGTATCCTCGAAGGTAGCAAGGCATATACAAAATTATTATGCAGGGAGATAGGAGTTCCAGTAGCAGATTTTGAAATTTTTGAAGATCCCCGGTTAGCAAAAGATTATATAGAGAATGTGAAATATCCGGTAGTAGTAAAAGCTGATGGTCTTGCTCAAGGCAAAGGTTCAATAGTTTGTAATGATACACAAGAGGCAAAAGAGGCTGTAGACAAATTAATGATCGATAAGATTTTTGGTGACGCAGGGAATAAGGTTGTGATCGAAAAAAGACTATATGGTAAAGAGATCTCATTTTTTATTTTCACGGACGGAGAGACAATAGCCCCGATGCCTGTTGCACAAGATTATAAGAGGGCTTATGATAATGACGAAGGTCCAAACACGGGGGGAATGGGAGCTTATTCTCCTCATAGCCTTGAAGGAGAAGAACTAACTAATCTAATTTGTAAAAAAGTTGCTATTCCATTAATAAATGGATTCAGGGAAAAGGAAGGAATCCCTTATAAAGGTATTTTATATTTAGGACTGATGTTAGTCGATAAAGTTCCATATCTCTTAGAGGCAAATGTTCGTCTTGGTGATCCAGAGGCAGAGGTAATACTTCCCAGATTAATAACACCCATAAGTGATATAAGCTTTCAGATAATAAATGGTATCCTTCATGAGAAAAAAGTCGAATGGAGTCAGGATTTTTATTGTGATGTTGTAGCGGCAGCCGGTCGAACAAAACAAATTAAAAATGGCAAGAGCAAAGGTTGGTATCCCGGCTATCCCTTTCGTTATGGAAAAGGTTATCCCATTCATGGTTTGGATAATATCAATGATCCAAATTGTAAGATATTCTTCGCAGGAGTGAGTTTTTCGGAAGGAAAAGGCTTAGTAACTGACGGTGGTAGGGTTTTACATGTGGTAGGAAAGGGAAAAACTCTGGAGGAGGCATGTTCCACTGCATACAAAAACATAGAAAAGATTCATTTTGAGGGAATAAGGTACAGGAAAGATATAGGCAAATAATCTTTAAATTTCTTGTTTAAAGGAGGCTAAAATGGCGTTCCGAGATAGTCTAAATTCTGGTGAATTTGTAATAACAGCAGAAATAGGGCCACCAAAGGGAACAGATATACAAGAAATGATCCATCATATTAAATTGTTGAAGGGCAAAATACATGCTGCTAATGTTACAGATAATCAATCAGCTGTAATGCGGATTTGTTCCATGGCTGTGTGTAAGATTGTTCTTGAACATGGTCTTGAGCCGATATTACAAATGACTTGCCGTGATAGAAATAGAATAGGGTTACAATCGGATCTTTTAGGTGCTCATATTCTTGGATTACGAAATGTTCTTTGTATGACGGGAGACTATGTATCAGCAGGAGATCATAAAGAAGCAAAACCTGTTTACGATGTTGAATCGGTCCAGCTCCTAAAAATTGTTGATAGCCTTAATAAGGGTAAAGATATGGCAGGTAATGAACTTAAGGGTTCGACAGAATTTTATGTAGGGGCTGTTGTTACACCCGAAGCAGATCCTATAGAGCCGCAGTTGATGAAATTTGAGAAAAAGGTAAATGCAGGTGCGAAATTTTTTCAGACACAAGCAATTTATGACATAGAGAGATTTAAGAATTTTATGAAGTATGCAAGAAAGTTTCCTGTAAAAATACTTGCAGGTATAGTAGTTTTAAAATCTGCTGGTATGGCCAGTTTTATGAATAAGAATGTGCCAGGTATAAGGGTACCGCAAGATTTGATAGATGAACTAAAGGCAGCTGGTAAGGAAAAGGCGCTCGACACAGGTCTGAATATAGCTGCCAGACATATAAGACAGCTCAAAGAAGAAAAGATATGCGATGGTGTTCATATTATGGCTATAGGTATGGAAGACAAAGTTCCCATTATAATGGAAAGAGCAGGACTAATTTAAATTTTTAGGAGAAAAGAATTTATGGGTAAAAAAAAGAAGATTCCGATAGATACCCGTCGATGGTTTAGATATCAATTTTTTGGGAGTGCTAATGTTATAACTCCTAAAGAAAATATTGTCGTTGATACAACAATAGCAAATATATCATTTTCGGGTATGGGTTTATATTCACCAACTCCTTTGGGCAAAGGAAATAAGGTAAAAATCAAGATTACATTTATTGATAGAAACGGAAAGATTTGTGAGGATTTTACAGAAGGCAAAGTTGACTGGCAAAAAAAATTTAAAAAGATGTATCTTGTAGGAATTATATTTGACGAAGAGTTAAACACCTTAAAACAACCAAAACTTTTAGAACATTTAATGTGGCTAATAGATACCTTTAACTGGCCTCAGCCGTTTAAAGATAAAAGGATTGCAGTAATATAGATATCTGTATGGATTACAAAGGACTCATTTATGAACTTATAATAAAACATTTAAGAAAAAAACTATCCAGTGAATTTAAAATAGGTTTAACTAAAGCTTTGTTAGCAATTCCTTCTCTTTTTTCTTCATTTTTTTCTCATCATCCCATCCTCTTTCATGATCATATCCGATAAGATGAAGAAGTCCATGAATAAGAAGTCTTTTTAGTTCTTCATTAAATGTAAGGCCATGTTCTTTCGCTTGCCTTTTTGCTTGATGAAGATTTATGACTATATCACCGAGAATCAACGAGGTTTGATTTTTGAAAGTTGATAATTTTACTCGAGAGACTTTTTTACATATCCTAAAATTTTCTTCTTGCGGGAAAGAAAGGACATCTGTAGATCTGTTAACACCTCTATATTCATTATTCAGTATTCTCATTCTTTTGTCGTTGACGAAAAGAATACTGAGTTCAGCTTTGTTTAGACCGAACAGATGTAATGCCTTCTTTAGTAGATTTATTATTCTCTGTTGATTTACCTTTATAAGCCTTTGCTGATTCTTTATATATATCTTCATCTGTAAAATCAAAGCCTGGATAATCAATCCGTTTATGGAAAATACCAGTCAAGATATATGAGAAACGCTTCTTTATCTCGTGAATATCCTTTAGGGTAAGTTCGCATTCGTCCAGTTGTCCATCGAGAAATATGTGATTGATTATTTTATCAACAAGAGACGAGATACGGGCTGGGGTAGGGTCTGTAAGAACCTTTGAAGCTGCTTCAACTGCATCAGCCATCATTACAAGAGCTGCAACTCTTGTTTGTGGTTTTGGCCCCGGGTATCTAAAGTCTTCTTCGAGAGGTATTCCATTTTCTGTTTTTTCTTTAGCCTTTTGGTAGAAATAGCTGACTAACATGGTGCCATGATGTTGTTTGATAATGTCAATAATGGGTTCTGGAAGGTTATATTGTTTAGCGAGTTCTACGCCTTCTTTTACATGATTTACGATTATCATGCTACTCATATGGGGGGTTAGTTTATCATGTTTACTGACAGAACCACTTTGGTTTTCTATGAAATAATCAGGCATTTTTGTCTTGCCGATATCATGATAGTATGCACTGACCCTTGCAAGAAGAGGATTTGCACCTACTGCTTCAGCAGCAGATTCTACGAGGTTCCCAACGATAACACTGTGATGATAAGTACCAGGCGCTGTTACCATTAGATTTTTCATTATCGGTTGATCTAAGTCAAGAAATTCAAGGAGACTTATATCTGTATAAACTTTAAACGAATATTCTATGAGGGGTAGAAGGATTGATACAATTGCTGTTACAGTAATGCCTCCGAGTGTGGCAAACATTATTGATGACGGGGTTTTAGCTGTAAAAAGTTCTCCCTTAAAAAGGAGTATCATTATAATAGTAAGAACATTTGCAACAATAACATATCCGCCACCTTTAATGAGGGAAGATCTCTTTTTACATCTAATTACGCTAAAGGCAGCTACAATACTTCCTACAAAAGCATATATAGTGAAGGAAGGATCATGAAGCCATAGACCTGTGAGCAGGCTAATTGTAAATGAAAAAGTAATTGCCGTATGAAAATCGAAAAGAAGCGAAACCAACATTGCTCCTGCAGGAATAGGTATTCCAAAAAAGGCACTATCTAAGGTTTTATATTCGAGTCCTTTTGAGAGTGTCAATAAAAGATATCCGGATAGTCTTCCTATGAGAAGCGTACCTATGAGCAATATTCCAAGAAGAAATAGCATATTGTATTTTTTTAGATAGGCAGGTTTATATCTTAGCATATCTTTATAAAGGATAAGGATAAGTAGGCAAGAAATAAAAAAGCCACCTACTATTTGTTCTATAGCAAATTGTTTTTGTATAGATAAGGCACAGATAATAGTGCATAATATAAAGAAATAAATTCTTATTAGCCTATCCCTTTTAGAATTTTTGAATGTTGGCAGGCTTTCTTCTATTCTAATTTTTTCGCCAAGTTTTTTGAGAAAATTAGATTTATTATTCAGCCGCTCGTTTTTCGTATCTCTCATAGGCTTTCACTATTTCTTGCACAAGCTTATGCCTTACAACATCCTTTTCAGAAAAATATATAAATTTAATACCTTCAATGTCGCTTAATATCTTTTCAGCTTCTATGAGTCCTGATATCTTTCCATGGGGAAGATCAATCTGGGTTACATCGCCTGTTATAACAGTTTTAGAATTGAATCCCAATCTTGTTAGATACATCTTCATTTGTTCGGATGTTGTATTTTGGGCCTCATCAAGTATAATAAATGAGTCATTAAGGGTTCTTCCCCTCATAAATGCAAGTGGTGCTATTTCAATTATTCCACGTTCTATTAATTTGCCTGCTTTTTCAGCATCCATCATGTCTAAAAGTGCATCATAAAGAGGTCTAAGATATGGATTAAATTTTTCATATATATCACCGGGTAAAAAACCTATCTTTTCTCCTGCCTCAACAGCAGGTCTCGCAAGGACAATTCTACTTACCTGTTTTTTAAGAAATGCGTTTATAGCCATAGCCATTGCGAGATAGGTTTTTCCTGTGCCAGCAGGACCAATACCAATCACTATATCATAATTCTTTATTGCTTCTATATAAGCTCTCTGTGTCTCTGTTTTTGGTATTATAAATCTTTTTTTAGACGAAACAGGTATGTTATTTAAAAATAAGTCTTTTATTGAAATATAACCCTCAGATTTTGCAGAAGACCTTAAGGCAAAACGTATATCTTCGGGATTAAGAGTATAACCACTTGAGCTTATAGCACGTATATCTTGTATAAGTCTTTCAGCTTTTTCTACTGATTTTTCATCACCTTGCAAAAAGATTTTATTCCCTCTTTGAGAAACAACAATCCCCAGAGTTTCTTCTATAGCTTTAAGGTTTTTATCGAGACCCCCGTATAATAGGTTATATTCTTTTTCTACATCTAATTCTATTTCTACTGTTAACGTAAATCCCCCATGTTATTTGAAGGTGACGAAAGAGTTTAAACCTTCTATTTTTCTAATTTTAGTGGATAAAATTTCTGCTTCTTTTCTTGTATTAAATTCACCTACTTTAACCTTATATATTACCTCTTGTTTCTTTGTTTTTCCTTGAGCGATAAATACTTTGTAGCCTTTATTTATTAATTTTTCTTTTAAAATCTCCGCCTCTCTACTATTTTTAAAAGCACCTACCTGGACGGAATATCCTCGAATCTTTTGTGCCTCCGGGGTCTTAACATTATTTTTTTGGGTATTTGTTATTTTTGGGATTTCTTGCTCCATTTGAGTTTTCGATGCATTAGTAGTATCTTGAATCTGTGGAATTGTTTCAACGGGTTTTTCGGCTATAACTTCAGGTTTTTCTTGTTGCGTTATTTGTATTTCGCTTGAGTAAAGATTTTTTTTGCTATTATCTTCACGCGGTAGCACTACCTCTAAAATACCTTTACTGTCCATTTGTGAGCTTTTACCTACAAAGTAACCAAGTAAAAATCCAAGCGAAGATGTTAATATTATGGACAAAATTATTACCCACTTTCCTATAAAAATTACGGAACTTTTTTCGGTCAAATCGTCCTTCTTCATGAATACCTTATAATATTAACATAGCATCACCATAAGAAAGAAATCTATACCCCTTTCCAATTGCTTCAGTATATGCCTTTAGTAGTTTCTCCCAACCACATATAGCTGATGCTAACAATAGTGGCGTTGACATTGGTAAATGAAAGTTTGTAATTAAGGAATCAACAACCTTAAATTTATACCCGGGATAAATAAATAGATCGGTCATTCCTTTATATTTTCCATTTTGTAAGACCAGATTACATCTTTTACTCATTAAACCTTCTAAAGCCCGTGTAGTTGTTGTGCCTACACAAATGACTTTATTACCCAATGCCTTTGTTCTTTCGATCTCTTCAATGATATCTTTATTTAATTCAAAATATTCACTTTCCATGTGATGGTCCTCTACATTTTCAGTTCTTATTGGCTTAAAGGTGCCAATTCCGACATGAAGAGTGATTTCATGAACTATTACACCTTTTGATATAATTTTTCTTATTAAATTTTCTGTAAAATGAAGACTTGCAGTAGGTGCTGCGATAGAACCTTCTTTCTTTGCAAAAATTGATTGATAGGTTTTTTTATCACTATCTTCTGGTGACCGGTTGATATAAGGTGGAAGGGGCATCTTCCCATATTTCCATACGAATTCCATGAAATTTTTAGAAATATTGAAGATTGCTATTTTCCCCTTATATACCTTTGCAGTAATATCATCTGAGAAATAGAGTATCCCTGTATATTTACCTTTAGAAAGAATTTCCCATTCATTATTATTTATTCTTTTTATAAGCAGGACTTCCAATTTATCTCCATTTTCTTTAAATCCAATAAGTTGGGCAGGAAAAACCTTAGTGTTGTTTAAAATTAACAGATCATTTTTTTTTAAATAGTCAGGGAGTTCAAAAAAATATTTATGTTCTAAACTGCCATCTCTATGAATCACAAGAAGTCGAGAATGGTCGCGTTTTTCTAAAGGCCTTTCCGCGATAAGATTTTTTGGGAGAAAAAAGTTAAAGTTAGAAACCTTCATAAAATTGAATTGTCGTGCCTGGATAATAAAATGATAGGATTTCTTTATAGTTTTTTCCTTCACGCGCTAATTTTAGTGCACACCATTGACATAGTCCAACTCCGTGCCCGTATCCGTTACCTGTAAGCAATATTGAATCTCCGTTTTGGGTTATAGAAAAGTTTGTACTTGGCACTTTATTCCATCCAAGACTCTTTCGAAAATCTGTTGCATTTATTGTAATTTTACCTTTATTCGTGATTATATCAAGTTGCTTGACCCTTTTTGTCGAGGTATATGATTTGATATTTATTGTCTTAATGTTAGAAGTATTTAATGCCTTTTCAATTTCTGAAAGTTTTATATTTCTTTCCCACATCGAATAAGGAGATATCTCACAGTCTGTTTTTACAGATTTTAGATAAGGATAACTTTTTCCAAACACCTCTTCCGGGCTTTCTGTAGCGCCACAACTTGTTGAATGATAAAGTGCTTCTACTATCTGTCCATTATAAGTCAAGACTTCTCCATTTGTTTCTTGAACAGCTTGTGCTGCTCTTGCGTGAGAATTGTTACCTTTGTAAAGTTGATGAATGACTGAAGAAGCAATATGGTATATATTATTACCATTTAGCCGTTTCTGGTACAGGGCATAAGTTCTTGAAATAACAGCTTGTGCCTTAAGCGCCTCTATTTCCCAGTCGGGATTGACTTCTGAAGCAACTACATCTTGAACATATTCTTCTAAAGGAAGCTCGTTAACTATGTATAGACCTTTTTCACCCTTCCATATTTCTATATTTCCAGAATAGCGAGTTCCCATTAAAAGGAGGTCGCCTTTCATGTTGCCGAGTTTTTCAATTTTTTCATTTTTATCGGGTAAATGTGAGTATATTTCATTAACGATAAGAACCTTTATATTAGTTTCCGCCCAAACAGCAGATATTAATAATACACCTAAAATAAAGGATATTAAAATGGCTCTCATTGCATAAATATTATCTTTTTCTTATGATCCAAAAAATAAGAGTTAATAGCAAACTTATTAATATACTTGTAGCCAGCGGAAAATAGAAAGTAAAATTTTTCCTTTGGATTATAATGTCACCGGGTAATCTTCCAATCCATGGGATCTTTCCCGAAAGAAGTAATAGTCCACCAATAACGATTATAACAACTCCTAATATTACAAGAAATTTTCCGATATATTGAATACTATCCATAATTTTATCAATTATTTTTTAAATACCTTTCCATCTCCGAATATATACATCCGCAATATTTTTGCCTATATAAACCTAATTCTTTTGACATCTGAAGTCCTTCTTTCCATCCCCTCCTAAAATCTTCTACATAAAACATTATCGAATATTTGTTTTCTAATTCTTTACCAACATCATTTATAATATCAAATTTTTGATACGGACTTACAAGAAGTGTTGTTGTAAAACCATCAAGTCCCATCTTCTTTGCAGTCTTTGCTGTCTCTTCAAGCCTCATAGAGTAACAGAAGAGACATCTTTCTCCATATTCCTCTTTATTTACTACCGCCCTGATAAACTCTTTCAGTCCATAATGATCAATATATTCTATATCCAGATTCCATAGATTTTGAAGCTGACGCAAAGCATCAAGACGCATCTGATATTCTGTATATGGATGGATGTTTGGATTAAACCATAGACCTCTTATATCAATACCTTTTGATGACAATGTCTTAAATGGATACAAATAGCAGTTAGCACAACATATATGCATCAAAAGTTTCATGTTTTAGATCTGCCTCGCCTCACAATGGACTTTACAGTAGTTCCATAGGCGATGCAAAATGGTTGGAGATTCGTTATCATAAAATGCGATATCTCTGCTGATTTTAAGTTGCGTAAACCATCTCTCCATCTTCGTATAGTCAGCGATACAAAGATTAATAATATCAAAAATGAGCCGTGAATTTTTTATTTGTAATTTCTGCATCATTAGTCAGCTCCGCCCATTTGAAGCTACTGGTAGCTATTCCTCCTTCCACTCTTTTATTTCTGCACCTCGTTCCAGGATTGATCTAACTTCTCTTTGATTCTCGCCTCAATGTGAGGCTTGATTTCATTAAAATATGCTGTTTTATTTTCAGTTCTCTTACGGCAGACCATATATATGGAGGAGGCTAAAGATGTTGTTTCTTTTGCTGTAAGCCTTGTTTTCATCTCGGTATGGACAGGCCACGATGCAGTAAGATAAAGTCCTGAGTTAAGCAAAGCATTTATGATAGTTTCCCACGCATCTGTTGATTTATGGGCAAAAACAATACAGGCAATTCCTTCGGGCTTTAAAACTCGATAAACCTCTTTGAAAGCTTTTGTAATCATATCTTCAAAGAATTGCTTGGCTTTTTTAGCATTACCCTGTCTTACAGGATTTGACACTATTTCTTCAGTTTTTGGCACCATAGGTGTAGAAAATAAATCAGGATATAAATCTCCAATTGTTCTTTTCAACCAAACATAGAAAAAGTCAGAAAGTTCTGCATAATTAACATTGTCATAATATGGCGGGTCTGTGATTACTGCATTAAAGTAATTGTCAGGATAGGGGAGAGATGTGGCGCTTGCCTGAAAAACCTGAGGAATGTTGAAAATTTTCATGCTTTTTCCTCCGCCTGCAATAAATTATAAATTCTTGTGAGCAAAGGCTTCAGAGGTGGTAAATCATTTTTTATTATTTCCCATACAATCTCGTAATCAACCCCGTGATAAAAGTGAATAACCTTGTCTCTTGTCTTTGCCATTGAGGACCAGGGTATCTCCTGAAATCTATCTTTGATATTCTGATGTAATTGTTTTGTTGCTTCACCAATGATTTCAAGTTTTCTTACAACCGCACTTGCAGTTTTGTCATCCTGAATAAAATTATTGAAGTCCAAACCCACAACGAATTCTTCAATTTTTGTAATTGCATCTATCATATCTTTTATGTAAAGCGAAGCCTTTCTTTTCATATCTCAACAACCTCTTTCAAAATATCATCTCTTATCTCCTCTCTCAGCAATTTGGCTCTCACGAGATCAACTTCGCAACCCAAGAGTTTCTCAAGTTCATCCCACAACTCAAAAAATTTCAAGCCAATGGGTCTTTCAATCTCAATCAGAATATCAATATCACTTGCTTTATCTTCCTCACCCCTTGTATATGAGCCGAATGTGCCAAGGATTATCACTCCGTATTTTTCTCTTATTTCCTCCTTCTGGCCCGCAAGTATCTTCATTATTTCTTCTCTCGACCTCATTCTTCCTCCTCATCAAAGTAGTCGTCTGGATAGAAAAGAGATGTAGCAGAGGATTGGGTGTTTTTAGGGATTAGGGATTGGGGATCAGGGGTCAGGGAGCAATGTTTAATGACATTTAAGTTATAATAAACCGAATTTAACCAATCACCTGTTGAGCCGCTAAACGGATTAGATTCAAAATAATCCCATACCATTGGCAATTCTTGACGACCGAAAGAACCTGCGATAGTTTCTTTGGTGTTAGCCCATTTGCTGATTGAGTTATTTTTCTCTGCAGTGTTATTAACGCTTATAGCAAGATAACTCACAACTGCCTTCGCATACTCGTCATCAGGGATCAGGGACCGGGGGTCAGGGCTCAGGGAATGTTTTTCTTCTGAAGGCTCCTGATTAAACCGTTGAGCATTTTCCCCAGTTCCTGAGTTTGGATTAGCAGAGTTCTCAAATTTTCCTCCTTCAAATATCCTACCTCTCTGGATATTATTAAATGTGTCTCCAGTTCCATCAGTGACCCTCTCGCTATCTTCAGAGATTGGATATATTCCTTCGTCGTCCCTCGATCCCACCCTTCCGCTATGTTCGCTGGGATTGATGTTGCTGCCCTTTGGATCTGTGAAGTTAGGGCATATATCTCTTCTTTCGGAAAAGTTTTCGTTATCCTGTAAACTTGCACTACCAAATTTATGGGCTTTTTCCATACTTCCAGTTCCCGATATGATTCCATCTTTATCTTCTCCTTTTTCTCTGGACCCTGACCCCTGACTCCTGATCCCTACATACGCCTGCCTTACCTTCTCCACAAAAGTAATCAGTGCCAGCTTCTGGCGGGAGTTGAAAAGGTCGCCCCATTTCCATATTCCATATCTTTGAACACGAAAACCAAGGGTTTCTTTCGGTGGCAATGGTTCATCCGGCACAGGGTCAAGAGTAGCGAATAGGGAATAGGGATCAGGGGTCAGGTTATTTTTATTGGATATTGCCTTTTGACCCCTATCTATCATCTCTTGCCTTTTCTTCTCTAAATATTTTTCTGCTTCCTTAAAAATCTCCAAATCCTTTTCAGTAGCCAATCGATACCTTTTCCCTGTGCCCTGACTCCTGACCCCTGACCCCAGCTCTCTAACCTCTGACCCTTGACCCCTGAACTTCTGTGGGTATTCCAGGGTGCATTTTTCAATAAGCACTGCTATGGGATTTAAATCACTGGCATAAGTTTCACATCCTAATCTCAGTGCCTCAAGGGGTATAGCCCCACCTCCTGCAAATGGATCGAGAACTTTAGGCGGGACACCGCCATTTGCCTCCAGAATTTCCTTTCTTGCCCTATCTATTAAATCTTTATTAAGGGAATTCTCCCATTTTGAAAGATTAGTGATGAACTGAGCCCGCTTTAGCCTCTCTTCCTCATCTTTTGGCTCTGGTGTTAGTGCAGCATAAATGCTTGCTCTTGAGGAAGCCAGGGGTCTTCTTGCCCACCAGATGTGAAGTGTTGATATGTGCCCATGCCTTATGTTCTTCTCACGAGCAGATTCCTCACTTACTTCTTTTATTGGGAAATCAACTTCCATGAAGGATTTCATTTTAAGTCTTCCACAACCTTTTTAAATATCCCTCGATAGTCTTCACCTAAAGATTTATCAAATTCTTCTAACCATTGATTTATATAATCTGCGTTATAATCAGGGTTTTTTATCAGTATTGATTTTATATCCTCAATATCCCTTGCCCTTCCAGCTACAATCTTATGTATAACTACATCTTCGAGTGAGGCAAATTTAACAGGTATTTTTCCTATCATTACAGTAGATGCCTTTTCAATTGCTTGCATTTCATAAAGAGAAAACGAAAAAATAAAATCAATACGTATTCCACTATGTGTGTCCAATGTCGGAAAAACCATTGTTTTCCTTACAAAGTCATCTATATCATTTATTAAAATCTTTAATTTAAGCCTTTTGACTATTTCTACAATCTTTTCGAGTTCCTCAACCCCTATACCGAGAGTAATATCAATATCTCTTGTAAGTCTTGGTTCGCCATAAATGAGAACTGCCTGACCCCCAATTACCATATATGGAATCCGGGATTTAGTCAATTCTCGCGAAACTTTACGTAGTAGTTTTTGAAACACTATTTACTACCTTTGCTATTTTTATATCAATATCCAAGCCTTCTATTTCATCCTTTGAAGGCATGATTCCCAGAGCAACGGCTTCTCTATACATACTCTCAAAAATTTTAAAATTCCGCTTTATATCAATCCTTTCTTTTTTTAAAAAATCTTTTTCAAATTGAATTAGCTCAGGACTTTTCTTTATCATTTCGCTACCTCTGCCTTCTCCTTCCAGTTTTTTATAACATATCTCACAATGTCAATCACTTTATCTGGGAAAAGTTTAGAAGCAGGATTCTGTATAAGATAAAGTTCTGGATTTGTAGAGGCATTCACAACTACATAAAGCCAGTATTCATCTTTAAGCCTCTGCGCCATAAGCCATTCATTTGGTGTAAGAGCAACAAACCCCTCTCCTGCCCTTGCCTTAACCTCGATGTAGCGATAATTCATCTTCTGGTCATAAGAGCGAATATCGTAACCTAAATTCTGTAATGAGACATCCTCTGGAATTCTATCATATTCTTTCTCATATTCCATAGCAATCAACATACCTATCTTTTCTATATCTTCATTACTTGCTATATCTGGAGATATTGGTCTCACTTGTGGCAGAACTCTAACCGCACCAATAATCTTCGGCTCAGTGGGGTAAAGATGGACTTCGGATTCAATCTCTTTCTCAAGACATTGTCTCTTCTTCTCTAACTTCTGACTTTTATCTCAGAATAACCCCTTTGGAGCATCTATTCCAAAGTGCTGATATGCAATTCTCGTAGCAACTCTACCGCGGGGTGTTCTGTCAAGAAGACCTTCTTGTAATAGAAATGGCTCATAAACATCTTCTATGGTCTCTTTGTCTTCCCTTAAAGAGGCAGCAAGTGTCTCAATTCCAACAGGTCCACCGTTATATTTTTCTATTATTGTAAGGAGGAGCCTCCTATCCATCTCATCAAGCCCTTTCTCGTCCACATCGAGCGAAAGTAAAGAACTCTTTGTTATCTCAAGATCAATCTTTCCGTCACCCTTAACCTGTGCAAAGTCTCTTATCCTTCTCAATAGCCTATTTGCTACCCTCGGAGTTCCTCTTGAACGCCGTGCTATCTCAAGGGCAGCTTCGTCATCTATGTCTGTCCTAAGTATCACTGATGAACGTAGGATAATCTTTTTAAGCTCTTCAGGCGAGTAGAATTCAAGCCTGTTTACAACACCAAAACGCTCTCTTAATGGAGAGGTAAGCAGTCCTGTCCTTGTAGTAGCACCAATTAGGGTGAATTTTGGGAGATTTAATTTCAATGT
>CAYOJI010000017.1:0-8873 GCA_964404225.1 uncultured Nitrospiraceae bacterium | reverse complement strand
TGCACTAGGACCCTGTCCTATAATTATATCAAGTTGATAATCTTCCATTGCAGGATAAAGGATTTCCTCAACTATTCGTGGTAATCTGTGAATTTCGTCTATGAAAAGGATGTCCAATTCAGAAAGATTTGTCAGAATCGCAGCGAGGTCGCCAGGTCTTTCGAGGACAGGACCTGAAGTTGACTTTATATTTACATTTAATTCAGCAGCTATAATATGTGAAAGTGTCGTCTTACCAAGACCCGGTGGCCCATAAAAAAGGATATGATCAAGGGGTTCTTTTCTCTTTCCTGCAGCCTGAATAAATATCTTTAGATTTTCTTTAATCTTCTCCTGACCAATAAATTCATCAAATGTCCTTGGCCTTAGTGTAAGTTCGTAACCAAGTTCTTCACTTTCTATTTTTGAAGACAATGCTGAATTCACAGCCTCTTTCTCATTTCTTTTCACTTAAATCTCCTGTTAAATATTTTAAAGATTCTTTTAGGAGATCTTCAATATTATCAAATCCTTTTTTATAAGCTTTTTCGAGGGATTCTTTTGCTAAGGATTTTTTATAACCAAGATTAATAAGGGCAGAAAGAGTATCTTCAAAAAGTTTATCAAAGGTGTCTATTGTAGAGGGAAGCTTTTCTTTAAGTTCAAGGATTAATCGATGTGCTGTTTTTTTCCCAAGACCTGGTATTTTGCAGAGTAAAGCTATATCTTCTCTTTCAATGGCCTGTAATAATTTATCATATGGAATCCCAGAAAGTATGTTTAATGCCATTTTTGGTCCGATTCCTGATATACCGAGTAGCGCGACAAATATCTTTTTTTCATCATTGGATAGAAATCCGTAAAGTTGTAATGTATCTTGACGAACGTGGGTATAAACATAAATAAAAATATCTTTACCTTCTTCCGGTAATGCAGATAAAGTATTTAAAGGAACATTAATACTGTATCCTACGCCCCCTACTTCGATAATTATATTGTATGGTTGTTTATAGATAAGTTTTCCTCTGAGAGAAGCTATCATTTTGATTACTTTATTTTATCCATAAAGCTTATATTATTTAAATGACATAAAGCTAATGCAAGGGCATCGGCACTATCTTCAGATAGATTTTTTACTTCTTTGGGTTCGTCAGATGAGTTCAAATTAAGAATTCTTTCTACCATGTCTTTCACTTGCTTTTTTTCAGCCCTGCCATAGCCTGTGACAGCTTTTTTTACCTCAAGAGAGCTATATTCGTATACATTTAAACCTTCGGATGCAGCAGCAAGTAGTGCTACCCCCCTAACATGTCCAAGACTAATAGCAGCCTTCACGCTTTTTGCAAAAAACATGTCTTCTATTGCCATCTGATCTGGTTTATACTCTCTTATAATATTTACTAACATATCATATAAAGTTTTAAGTCTGATATATAATGGGTTCTTTTTTGCTAATATTATCTTGCCAGAAGCTACGTATATAGGATTTGAAGAATCACCTACAAATGGAAAGGTAGTTTTTATAATACCATATCCACAATTAATACTACCCGGATCGATTCCGAGAATTTTAATTTCAACTGATTGATTGAGGCTATTTTTTCCTTGGTACTTCAAATAGTATCTCTTCTACCATTTGACAAATGGTGTGTCCAATTGTTATGTGTGTTTCCTGAATTCGTGGGGTATTGTCTGAAGGAACTACGAAAGCAAAAGTTGCCTTAGACGCAAATTTTTCTCCTTTAATTCCGGTAAAAGCAATTGTAATTAACCCTTTCTTCTTGGCTACATCCATTGCTTTAAGGATATTGATAGAGCTACCACTTGTGCTGATTGCTATCACAACATCTCCTTCCTCTGCTATAGCCTTAAGCTGTTTGGCAAAGACTTCAGAAAAATCATAATCGTTTGCAATAGAAGTGATTACCGCCATATCTGTATTAAGCGAGATGGCTGGAAGACCTGGTCTATCCCTCTTAAATCTGTTTATGAATTCGGCAGCGATATGTGAGGAGTCTGTAGCACTGCCTCCATTACCGAAAAGTATTAACTTTTTACCTTCATTAAAAGCATTTGCAATAATTTTAGAGACCTCAAAAATTTTATCTATATTCGTTTCTGTAATAAAATCTTTTTTAACCCGAATACTTTCCTCAAATGCCTTAAATATCTTATCTTTCATAAGACAAAATCACTATCTTAAAAAATTTGTTTGTTATTAGAGTATACAAATTAGTTTTTTATGTCAATAAGGCGAATTGCTCAAAAATCTTGAAGAAAGTAGATACTTGCATTAGTAAATATTTTATTTTTTTATCGGCAGTTTAATATTAAAAGTTGTTCCATTATTACTACTATCTACAGCTATGGTGCCTCCATGAGAGATTACAATCTTATGAACAATTGCCAACCCAAGGCCAGTTCCTTTTTCCTTTGTTGTAAAAAATGGTAGAAAGATTTTGTCTACGATATTCTCGGAGATGCCATGACCTGTATCAGATATCGATATTTTCAAGAATTTCTCTTCATGTTCTGATATAGTAGATGCGCTAATGGTTAAATTACCACCATTTGGCATAGCCTCAACTGAATTCTGTAGAAGATTTGTAAAAGCTTGCCTAAGAAGAACTTCGTCACCTTTAATGATTGGTATTTCATCGATGTGTAAATTAAGTTTTATATCTTCTTTATCACCAATAACTGAAGAAATACAATTCCCGATTATTTTTTTAATGTTTATATCTGATATATTAAGTTCAGTTACTTTAGCGAAGGAGAGAAAATCAGAAATAATCCTATCCATAACAATTATTTCCTTTGATATTGCATCGACCGTGGATTTTAAAGATTCGTCAACTTTTTTAGACAGTATTTTTGTATAGCCTGCTATAACGCCCATTGGATTTCTTAATTCATGTGCTATACCAGCCGATATTTCTCCGAGTGTTGAGAGTTTATCCCTCAAAGCCATTTGAGCCTCAAATGCCTTTAAATGTGTAAGGTCAGTGAAAACAAGTAGCTGGCCGATTGTCTTTCCTTCTCTGTTTTTTAGTGGTGATAGTGTGAGTCCCAACCATATTTTTTTCCCAGAGTTGGTTATATAACTTATTTCGCCCCTTTCTAAAAATTGTTTTTTATGAAGTAAGTCGGTTATAGGTTTATTTAAAACCTCTTCATGAGATTTGCCAATTATTGTTTCGCTTTTTAGTTCCAATATTTTCTCTGCAGCATAATTTATTTTTGTTATTTTTAGATTTTTGTCAAAACTGATTACACCACTCGGGACACTCTGCAAAATGTTTTCATTATACCCTTCTATAGTAGTTGCTCTGTCTTCTGCCCTTTGGCGAAGATCTTCAAGTTCTTTTTCTTTATCTTTAAGTTTGGATACCAATTCGTGAAATGTGTCGACAACAAAACCTACTTTTGATAGATCCTTTTGTTCCAATCTTTTTTTTTCACGAAAGATTTTTAGAAATGCCCTGATAAGAAAGAACGATATCAGAAATAAGATTAGTATGATAAGAGAGTTCAAAAAAATCACTTCTACGTTCATTTTAATTTTTTATCTATAACTTAGATAAAAGTCTAAGAGTTCTTGACCATAAAAAAGGGTGATTAGGGTTCCAAGTGCGAGAAAAGGACCAAATGGAACCTTTGTCTTCCTTCCTTTACCTTTAAAAATTATTAAGAATAAACCAAATAAAGAACCTGTAAGACTCCCAATAAATGTGGTCAAGAGTACAGACTTCCATCCCATAAAAGACCCTACCATAGCCATCATCTTTATATCTCCTCCGCCCATACCACCTTTGCTTATGACTGCTATAGCGTAATATATTGTACCTCCTATAGTAAATCCTATGATCGAAGATTTGAATCCAAGCACAGAATATCTCATGAAAGGATCAGGAAGAAAAAGTGATCCCGTGATTAACCCGATAAAAATACCTGGAATTGTTATTTTATCAGGAATAATTTGGAAATCTATATCAATAAATGTAATAGCTATTAGCGAAGAACATAATATTAAATAGGCGAGCGTGTACCATCCAATACCGAATCGCCATAAAGTCATAACATATAAAATCGCGTTCATAAACTCAACGAGTGGATATCTCAAAGAAATTTTTGTTTTGCATTGGCGACATTTTCCTGCAAGGAATATATAGCTAAGTATAGGAATATTATCAATAGCTTTTATCGGCATATTACAATATGGACATCTTGACGAAGGTGTTATGATCGAAATATTTCTTGGTATTCTATATATACAGACATTAAGAAAGGAGCCAATAACAGAACCGAAGATGAATGCTAAGAAATAAATGAGCATAATTTAATAGGGTTTAATTTTTGTATATTTTGTATCAAATTGTTTTTGATCATTCTTGATATAAATTAGCCAATTTCCTAACTTATACTGCTTATCTCAGATGCCCTTTTTTTAGTAGATTCTATTTCCTCATTTATTTTTTCGATTTCAGCAAAGGCTTCAGTGACTATAGAATCTTTTAGTATTGATTTATCAGACATATTTTTTAATTCGTATACCCTTTCTCCAATTTTTTTTATTAATTCATCTCTTTTTTCTTTCAATTGTTCAGATTGATAGAGAAGTTTAAAAATAGAAATCTCTATCTTAATTCTTTCGGAGAGCAGGTAAGAAAACCATTTTATTTTTTTTATACCTCTATCAAAATTCTTCTTTATCCTTTGCCACATAATTTCCTTTTCGATGTAGTTATTAATGATGTAGTTATTAATTCTATCCCGTTTTAAACAATTCCATTTTTCCCTTCCAGAAAGATTCAAGATATTTTCTTAAAACAGGCACTTCTTTTAACTCAGGGTCTTTCTCGATAAGTGCAAATGCTTCATTCCTCGCAACACTAAGTAATTTTGCATCTCTTAAGATATCTGCGATTTTAAAATCAGGAATACCTGATTGGCGTGTGCCAAAAAATTCTCCAGGCCCACGAATTTTTAAATCTTCTTCGGCAATCTTAAAACCATCATTACTTTTGACCATTATGTTAAGTCTTTTTCTTGCCTCCTCACTGTACGGTTCATATGCTACTAGGATACAAATTGATTCATGAGAACTTCTTCCTATCCTCCCTCTTAGTTGATGTAATTGTGAAAGCCCAAATCTTTCGGCATGTATTATAATCATAAGTGTTGCATTGGGAACATCTACGCCTACCTCTATAACGGTTGTACTTATAAGTATATCTATTTCACCGTTTTTAAAGGAATACATAATCTCTTCCCTTTCTTGAGCTTTCATTTTTCCGTGAAGCAGCCCTATTCTATATTCTGGGAAAATTTTTTCGAAAGCTTTTTTGCCAGCTATTGCAGATTTAAGATCAGTTTTTTCGGATTCTTCTATTATCGGATAAACTACATATGCCTGTCTTCCCTTTTTAATTTCTTCTCTTATAATTTTGTATATATCTTCCTTTTGAGTTGAATTAAATAAAAAAGTTTTTACAGGCATTCTGTTTGGTGGTAGTTCGTCAATAATAGAATAATCAAGATCCCCATAAAGTGTGAGAGAAAGTGTTCGGGGTATAGGTGTAGCTGTCATAACAAGTACATCAGGATTAATCCCCTTTCTCCTCAATAAAGCCCTTTGTATAACACCAAATCTATGTTGTTCATCTATTACCACAAGACCAAGTTTCTTGAATAATACACCTTCTTGTATTAATGCGTGTGTCCCAATAATTATCTGGAACTCACCTGATGCAATTTTATCTAAAGGCTTGTCTTTTTTACTTCCTGTAAGAAGACAGATCTTTAAGCCAAGATTCTCTATTAACATATAGATATTTATATAGTGTTGCTCTGCAAGTATTTCTGTCGGAGTCATAAGGACTGTTTGGTATCCGCATTCAACCGCAACAAGCATTGCCATTAATGCGATAATAGTTTTTCCACATCCTACATCTCCTTGTAAAAGTCTATTCATAGGGTAGGGCTTTTTCATATCGTTTATTATCTCATTAAATACCCTTTTTTGAGCTTCTGTTAGTCCAAAAGGAAGTAATTGAAAAAGTTTTTGTAAAAGTTTTCCATTCGGATTGAATGCATTTCCTTTTTCGATTGCATAACCTTTTTTCTTGATGGCAAGACCTAATTCAAACATAAAAAATTCGTCAAAAGATAGTCTATTATGAAAAGGACTCGTTTTATTATTGAGAATATTTATAGAATTTTCAGGAAAATGTACATTGAGTATGCTGTCGGCTAATTTAGGCAGAGAGTTTCTTTTTAAAATTTCTTCAGGTATAGGGTCTATTATATTTTGTATATAATTATTTATTATACTAAACATGATGGATCTCATTTGGCGCACTGTAAGACCATTCGTTACTCTGTATATTGGTACAATCCTATTCATATGTATTGAAAGATTATCATATCTATCATTAATAATCTCATATTCAGGGTTATCCATCTCGAATCCAATACCCCAATAAGCATCCCTTTTGACCATCCCATGCAAAATAACTTCATCCCCAATCTTAAAATGTTTTTTCATAAAAGGTTGGTTGAACCATTTCGCACGCAAAAGACCACTTCCATCATTTATTATGAGTTCAAATATTTTTAGATTTTTACCGGGTATTTGTATTATTTCAGCAGAGATGATTTTTCCAGAAACTGTTTCAAATTTCTCGAAATTTAGGTTACTTATCTTTTTGATATCGCTTCTATCTTCATATCTATAAGGTAAATAATATAATGCATCTTTTACTGATTTTATACCTAGACGCATAAGAAGTTTTGCCCGCCTAGGTCCAACACCCTTTATGTACTGGATATTAAAATCATGAAGGTCCTTATCCATCTGATGGAGGCAAAAATGTTTTGTCTGCTTCTTCCAATCTTATTTTTGAATATTCGCTTTCACTTAATATATCAATGTCCCAGCCCGTAAGTTTCATTGCAAGTCTGACATTTTGTCCTCTTTTACCTATTGCTATTGAAAGTTGCTGATCCGATACAACAACCATAGCCGTTTTTGTTTCTTCATTAATTCCTATTTTATCAACGATTGCAGGACTTAATGCCCTTGCAATAAGTTCTCTTGGGTCATCTGTCCATGGTATGATATCAATTCTTTCTCCTTTTAATTCCCGGACTATTGATTGCACCCTGGTACCCTTCATACCCACACATGCACCCACGGGGTCAATAGAAGGAGTTTTTGAATAGACTGTTAATTTAGTCCTTTCGCCAGGTTCTCTTACAATATCTTTAATCACCACAAGTCCTTCATTAATTTCTGGGACTTCCATTTTAAATAACCCTGCAACGAATTGAGGACTTGTTCTTGTAACCATAATAACAGGACCCTTTGGAGTAACCTTTACATCCTCAATATAAGCCCTAACAGTATCACCTCTTTTAAGGTTTTCGTTCGGCAAGGTCTCCTTGACCGGAAGCAGTGCCTCTGTTTTCCCAAGATTAAGAAAATAAGCTCCCTTTTCTTTCCGCATTACTATCCCACTAACAATCTCTCCAATCTTATCCTTAAACTCGTTGTAAATAACATCTCTTTCTGCTTCCCTTACTCGCTGAAAAATAACCTGTTTTGCTGTTTGTGCTGCGATTCTACTAAAATCATGTAAATCAAGAGGTATATTTACTATTTCGCCTTCATTTACATCAGGAAATAACTTTCTTGCCTCGCCAATGAGAATTTCCTCACTTTTATTAGTTAATTTAGATACGACTTTTTTAATCTCAAACGCAGATATATCGCATGTTTTCGGATCTATAATTAGATTAATGTTGGCTCTACCACCAAATTTTTTTCTTGCTGCTGATAGTAGTGCGGATCTTAAGGTTTCTATCAAAACCTCTCGTGGTATACCTTTCTCCCTGCTTATTTGTTCTATTACATAGCAAAGTTCTTTTGGCATTATAACTCTATCTCTAACCTTGCTTTTGATATTTTATTAAATGGTATATTTATTACTCGGTTCTTTACTAATAATTTTACAAAATTATCTTCTACCTCTAAAATACGACCTAAGAAAAAATTTTGATTCTCTATTTTTTCTGATGTAATTACACGCACAAGTTTTCCTTTGTTTTTTTCAAAATCTTTTTCGTCTTTTAAAGGTCTATCAAGTCCTGGTGAAGATATTTCAAGGATATAAGATTGAGGAATAGGATCCTCGACATCAAGAATTGCGCTAAAATCCCTGCTAAATTTTTCGCAATCGTCGAGGGTTACACCACCTTCTTTGTCGATAGTAACTCTAACTAATAATCTTTTTGTCCCAATTAGTTCTACACTAAATAACTCGATACCCATCTCATTAGCGAGTTGTTTTGCTAAATATGAAATTTTATTTTTTAGATCGTTCATCTACCCAAACCAAAACCATATATAAAACAAAAGAGTGGGTAAGCCCACTCTTTTGTTAATAGACAAGTATAATATACTATTAAAATAACAGTTATTATGATAAAAATGCAAATAGAGAGGTGAATATTTAAATATTCACCTCTCTGTAATCCAAGTTATTTTGCTGGCTTTTCAGGAGCAGGTTGTGCGGGAGCAGGTGCCTGTTCAGGAGCGGGTTGCTCGGGAGCAGGAGTAGGTGCAGGTGCCTCAGCCGGCTTAGTCTCTGTCGGTTTTGGTGTTTCAGCCTTTTTACAGCCAGCAGTAAAAGCTACTACTAATATTAAAGATAGAACTAAGGCTATTATTTTCTTCATCTAAGTTCTCACCTCCTTCCAGAAATTTATCTTAACAAAGATATAATAAACAAAATTCTATGTCAATAATAAATTTTATCCTGGAAGTAGCAAATCTTTAGGGGATACTAAAAAGCCAAATTAGGGGTATGTCCCTTTCGCTCCCTGGTTGAAAT
>CAYOJI010000016.1:12293-28780 GCA_964404225.1 uncultured Nitrospiraceae bacterium | reverse complement strand
TTATTTATAGATTCCAAAAATTCTATGAATGAAATAGTTTTAATCATAATTAGGATTTAATTCTCTTTCTCTTATTGAAGGTAATTTAGTACCAGGTGAATATTCTCTTGGCTCTGTACCTTCCTTAAAATATTCTGTTATGCCTGCTGATTCAATCTTTGCGAGAAGACCATTTTCAGGATCTATTTTACAACTAACTATACCTTCTGGTATAGGAAATTCTTCGTATTCACTATATGGGAAATTACGCATAAAGTTTACCCATATAGGAGACGCCGCACGCGCACCTGTTTCTTGGTGACCAAGTGGTCTCATATCATCGAACCCAACCCATACAGCAGTGACAATTTTTGTAGTATAACCAACGAACCATGCATCTTTATATTCATTCGTTGTACCTGTTTTACCAGCCACAGGGATACCAAGAGATTTAGCTCTCCATCCTGTGCCCCTTTTAACTACATCTTCTAACATGGAAGTTATGAGAAAAGCAGTTTGGGGGTTTAAAACCTCTTCTGCTTCTGGTTCGTTACTTTCGATGATCCTTCCTTTTGAATCTACTATATATTTGATTGCGATAGGCTTAGGTTTCATCCCATAATTTGCAAATGTAGTGTATATTAATGCAAGATCAAAAGGGGTTATACTTAGCGAACCAAGGGCTACGGTAAGGTCTGAAGGGAAATCGCTCTCAATCCCCATACTTTTTATGCAATTTATAACATTATTTATACCTATTGAATCAACCAATTTGACTGTAACTACATTTCTTGAAAATGTCAAGGCATCTCTTAACGTTGTAGGCCCATAAAATTTACGGTCATAATTTTCTGGTGTCCAAGTCCCTCTCGAACCCCCGTGATAGGATACAGGTTCATCTATCAAGATACTTGCCGGCGTATATCCATGATCAATTGCACAGGCGTAGATAACCGGTTTAAAGGCAGAGCCGGGTTGCCGTTTTGCATATAGCGCCCTGTTATAGTCACTTTTTATGTAATCATACCCACCTATTAGTGCTCTTATAAATCCCGTATCTTGTTCTATTGCTACCACAGCTCCTTCGACTTCTGGGTCCTGTTCAAGCGAGAATCTTATTTTATTCCCTTGTATACTTTTTATTCTAACTTTCACTACATCGCCAGGTTTTAATATTTGTGTTAGCTTAAAATCCTTTAGGATTCTAAAAGTGCGGTTTTTGGAGTCGATTACTTTTGATGCCCATTTTGCATCTTCAATTAAAAGTTTTCCTATTAGGCCTCTGGATTTAATCAGTGCCTCATTTTCACTGACTTTCAATACAAGTCCTGAAGAAATATCGTCGGTATTACTAACAACAAGAGGTTTCTCATCATTCTCTTTTAATTCTTTTTCTATGTCAATATCATCCTTGTGTTCAATCGGACCACGCCATCCTCTTCTTTTATCAAGTTCTCTCAGACCTTGCTGGAGTGCCCGTGCAGCATATAATTGAGCCTCTCTGTTTAATGTTGTATATACCTTTAAATTACCTTTATAGATAGTTTCTACTCCATATTTTTCTTCAAGATATTTCTTAACATAATCAATAAAATATTCATTTGCCTCCTTTCCTTTTCTATAACTGGAGAGATAGATGGGCTTTTTAAGGGCATTTTCTATTTCTGACTTTTTGATGTAACCTTCTTCTTTCATACGTAAAAGGACAATCTTTTGTCTTTCTTTAGCCTTTGAAAGATCATTAAAAGGCGAATATATTGAAGGTGCTCTTATAAGGCCTGCGAGCATAGCTGCCTCGGGCAAAGAAATATCCTTTACAGATTTACCAAAATAAATTTTTGAGGCCATCTCGACCCCGTAGGCACCGTGACCAAAATAAACTTTATTTAGATATAATTCAAGAATCTCTTTTTTTGTGAGATTCTTTTCTATCTTTATTGCGAGTGCTGCCTCTCTGACTTTTCTTTTTATAGTTTTTTCAGGTGTCAGAAATATCACTTTAGCAAGTTGCTGAGTTATTGTACTACCACCTTCCTTAAGCTCAGCAGAAATTACATCTTTTATAAATGCCCTCAAGATTGCAAAATAATCAATACCCTTATGCTTCCAGAATCTTGAATCTTCAACAGCTACAACAGCATCGATTACGTTTTTTGGTATTCTATCAATAGGAACAAATATACCTTTTTCAACCTTTAGTTCTCCGATAAGTGTATCATCGTCGGCGTATATTTTTGTGCCAGCCACTGGTTTGTATTCTTTAATCTCTTCAATGGATGGAAGTCCCCTTGTAAAAGCGAAATAGGCACCGAGGGATGTACCTATAATGATTGAGAGAAAAATAAGAATAACTATCAATTTAAATCGCATCTTAAAATTATACTTATGATATAGAATAAGTGTCAAAAATAACTTATTATGTACGATCTGACTTACATTGACTTGTAGCTCTATGTAAGGTTAATATTCATATTATGCATCAACATTCAGATTATGTTCCTCTTCATCTGCATACAGAATATAGCCTACTTGATGGTGCAATACGGATAAAAGAACTTGTCGAACAGGCATCTGCTTATAAAATGCCCGCGGTAGCTATAACCGACCATGGTAATTTGTTTGGTGCTATAGAATTTTATAAGAGGGCTACCAAGGCTGGGTTAAAACCTATTATAGGCTGTGAGGTCTATGTTGCGCCAGGTAGTCGTTTTGATAAAAAAGGGGTATCTGATCTGGAAGAAGCTTCATTTCATTTAATTCTCATTTCGAAAAACAATAAGGGTTATAAAAATCTTATCTCTCTCGTTACGAAGGCATATTTAGAGGGTTTTTATTACAAACCCAGGATTGACATGGAATTGTTAAAGAATCATAGTGAAGGGCTTATATGTTTGACTTCATGTATGAAAGGCGAAATTCCATATTATCTCTTGAAAGACATGAGGGATAAGGCAAGAGAAAAGGCTATCGAATACAAAAATATTTTTGGAAATGAGAATTTTTATTTTGAACTTCAGGATAATGCACTTCCGGAACAGGAAGAACTTAACAAAAGATTAGTTGAACTTGCCAAAGATTTGCAGATAGGATTAGTTGCAACAAATGACTGTCATTATATGAGGAAAGAGGATTCAAAAGCACATGATGTACTTCTATGTATTCAGACCGGAAAGACTATTAAAGATTCCAATCGGCTTCGATTTAATTCAGATGGATTTTACTTTAAATCTCCCGATGAGATGAAGTCTGCTTTTAAAGATATTCCAGAAGCAATCTTAAATACGAGGGCAATTGCTGAAAGGTGCAATGTTGAAATAAAGCTGGATGCTAATTTACTTCCTGTTTATGAGATAGAGAATGGTCAAAATCCAGATTCATTGCTGGATCACCTCGTTTATGAAGGATTTAGAAAGCGTTTTGGATCAAATCCTCCAGAAAGATATAAAGAGAGACTTCATAGAGAACTCGAAATTATTAAGAGAATGCGATATTCCTCTTATTTTTTGATAGTATGGGATTTTATCAGTTATGCAAAGAATAAAGGCATCCCTGTTGGGCCTGGTAGAGGATCAGCAGCAGGAAGCCTTGTGTCTTATTGCCTTGGAATTACTGATATAGACCCTGTTAAATACAATCTTCTTTTTGAACGATTTTTAAATCCTGAAAGAATAAGCATGCCTGATATTGACGTGGATTTTTGTAAGGAGAGACGATCTGAGGTGATAAATTATGTTGCTGGAAAATATGGTAAAGATCATGTAGCTCAGATAATAACATTCGGAACAATGGCAGCCAAGGCAGCTATAAGGGATGTTGGTAGGGCATTAGATTTTCCATATGGGGAGGTTGATAAGATCGCTAAACTGATTCCTAATACATTAAACATTACAATAGAAGATTCTTTAAAGATGGAGCCTACATTAAGGTCACTTTATGAGGGCAATCCACGAATAAAAGAACTAATAGATACCGCTATCAGACTCGAAGGTCTTAGTAGGCATGTCTCTACTCATGCTGCTGGGGTTGTTATATCACCTGAACCTTTAACAGAATATACCCCTCTTTATAAAAATCCCTCGGACGCAACTATTATGACTCAATTCGATATGAATGCAATAGAGAAGATAGGTCTTTTAAAATTTGATTTTCTTGGACTTAAGACACTTACTGTGATAGATAAGACACTAAAATATATAAAAGAAAACGGCAAGGAATTTTCAATCGATGACATTTCTTTTGAAGATAAAAAAACTTTCGAACTTTTAGCATCAGGAAATACTACGGGAATTTTTCAACTTGAAAGTTCGGGCATGAGGGATTTACTTGTAAAAATATCACCTACCAGATTCGAAGACCTCATAGCTATCGTAGCCCTCTATAGACCAGGACCGATGGGGAGCGGGATGATAGATGATTTTATAAAAAGAAAGAAAGGTCAGATACCAGTTAAATATGAACTTCCACAGCTTAAAGATATTTTAGATGAAACGTACGGTATTATTCTTTATCAAGAACAGGTAATGAGCATAGCAAATAGGCTTGCAAATTTTACGATGGGACAGGCGGATATCCTGAGAAAGGCTATGGGTAAGAAAAAGCCTGATGAAATGGAAAAACAAAAAGAAGCCTTTATTAAAGGAACTAAAGCTAATGGTATAAGCGAGAAAAAGGCAATAAGAATTTTTGATTTAATGGCATATTTTGCAGAATACGGATTTAATAAGTCACATTCGACTGCTTATGCATATCTTGCTTATCAGACAGCCTATTTGAAGGCACATTATCCCGTAGAGTTTATGGCTGCAACGTTGACAGCAGATATTGATAACACTGACAAAATATTCAAGACTATAGCATGTTGTCACGATATGGGGATAAAAATATTACCTCCTGATATAAATCAATCTGGAAAGGAGTTTAGGATAATAGGTGATTCGATACGCTTTGGTCTTGAGGCGGTAAAGGGTGTTGGAACAGCAGCAATTGATTGTATAATCAAAGCAAGAAATCTCAAAGGACCTTTTGCTTCGGTTGTGGATTTTCTCGAGAGGGTTGATCAAAGAAAGGTAAATAAAAAGGTGGTAGAAAGCCTTATTAAAGCTGGTGCATTTGATTCTTTGGGGGTCAAAAGGGCAAAAGCAATGCAAATCATGAATAATTTTTTGAACGGGTCGAGAATTCACGGTGGACGTATTTTAGGTCAGCAGAGTATTTTTGAGCCATTTTTAGAATCAAATGAAGGTGAATTACAAGAATGGGACAAAGAAGAACTTTTAAAATACGAAAAAGAGGCTTTAGGTTTTTATATCACGGATCACCCACTAAAAAAATATGATAAATTACTTCAAGAAATTGGCGCAAAACGGATATCAGAACTTGAGGAATTAGCAGATGGAGAAGAGGTAAAAGTTGCAGGAATTTTGACTAATATTAAAAAGATTCAGACAAAGGTAAAGGCAGAAACGATGGCATATATTACATTAGAAGACCCTGAGGATAATGTTGAGGTAGTAGTTTTTCCTGATCTTTATAAGGGCACAATGAAAATCCTTCAAAAGGATGCCCCACTTCTTGTCAGAGGTAATGTGGATAAAACAGAAAAAGGGACTAAAATAGTCTCTAACGAGATAGTAGTATTAGGTAAATCAGAAATAGAAAATAATCACGAGATAGAAATTAACATTAATTGTAATTCAGCAAAGAAGATCGATTTACACAAATTAAAATCGGTAATTATGAGTAAGAAGGGTAATGGAACGTGTCCAATTTATTTTAGGATTTTCCTAAATGATACGGTAACATTAATAGCAACCGACATCAAAATATTTCCTGACCGCCAAACCTTATGTACAATTGAAGAGATAGCAGGTAGCGGGATGGTGATTTATAAATGATTAGATACTATCTGGAATTTGAAAAACCTCTTGAAGAATTCGAATTAAAGATAGAAGAACTTAAAAGGATATCTGATGGAAGAGATATTGATATATCAGGTGAGATTAAAAAACTCGAAAAAAAGCTGAAAGATCTTCGTTCCGAAATTTTTTCATCGCTAACGCCTTGGCAGAAGGCTTTAATAGCAAGACACCCTGACAGACCTTATACATTAGATTATATAAAGTTGATAACTGAAGACTTTATCGAATTACATGGAGACAGAAGATTTTCTGATGACCCTGCTATTATTTCTGGAATTGGTAAGATTAATAATTTGCCTGTTTTTATAATTGGGCACCAGAAAGGAAGGGGGACTAAAGAGAGAATATTTAGAAATTTTGGACAACCTCATCCAGAGGGTTATAGAAAGGCATTAAGAGTTATGAAGTTGGCAGAAAAATTTAAAAGACCCGTAATAACTTTTATAGATACCCCGGGGGCATTTCCAGGGATTGGTGCTGAGGAAAGAGGTCAAGCAGAGGCAATTGCTACCAATTTAATGGAGATGTCAAAACTCAAGGTCCCGATAATCTCGATAGTTATTGGTGAGGGTGGCAGTGGAGGAGCTCTTGCACTGGGTGTTGCTGATAGATTGTATATGCTTGAACATTCTATTTATTCTGTAATTTCACCTGAGGGTTGTGCTGCTATATTATGGAAGAAAGACGGTGATTTAGGCGTTGAAGATTTCGCAAAGGCTGCAGAGGCGCTAAAACTTACAGCTCAAGATCTTCTAAAGTTCAAAATAATAGACGATATAATTCCTGAACCTTTAGGAGGTGCACATAGAGATCCACAAGAAACTGCAAATAATATTGCTGAATATATTTTAAAGGCAATAGAAGAACTTAAGACAAAGACACCTGCAAAACTCTTGGAGGAAAGATATAAAAGGTTCAGAAAAATTGGTAGCTTTAGGGAAGAAAAGACAGAATAGTCCCTTTATAGCAAATAAGATAATCTGTAGCATCTATTTTAAAATAAATGATTGAAAAGCTTTCTCGATTACCTGAAAGTCCCGGTGTTTATATCTTTAAGGATGCTCAAGAAAAAGTACTTTACATTGGGAAGGCAAAGAATCTAAAGAACCGCATTAAAAGCTATTTTCAAAAATCATCAATCCTTGATGCTCGTAAATCTACAATGATGAAAAATGTAAAGGACTTTGCGTATATAGTTACAGATAACGAATTAGAGGCTTTTGTGCTCGAAGCAAATCTTATAAAACAATTAAAACCAAGATTTAATATTATTTTAAGAGACGATAAAAATTACCCATATTTAAGGTTGACCATAAACGAAGAATGGCCAAAACTTGAAATAGTAAGGAAGATAAAAAAAGATGGTGCCTTATATTTTGGTCCTTATGTCCCTGCAGGTTCAATGTGGGAAACCCTTGCATTTATAAGGAGGAATTTCCATATAAGAGATTGTAATTATGCACTCGAAAAGCTTAAAAGACCTTGTGTACAATATCAAATGGGTAAATGTCCTGCTCCATGTGCCGGAAAAATAACTCGTGATGAATACATGAAGTTAGTAGACGAAGTAAAATTATTTCTTAGAGGCGAAAAAAGGAATTTGATCGATAGTCTTAGGGATAAGATGCAAAGGTTTTCTGACCAAATGAGATACGAAGAGGCTGCACGGGTAAGAGATAAAATAAAGGCTATCGAGAAATCATGGGAGTCACAAAAGGTGGTGTTGCCAGAACTTGGAGATATTGATGTAGTAGGGTTTTTTAAAGAAGGAAATGAGGCCTTGTTTAAGGTGTTTTTTATACGTGGCGGAATAATGATTGGATCTAAAGAATTTTTTGTGAAAAAAGTAGAACTCCTGTCCGAAAAAGAATTATTATATAATTTCTTTACTCAATTTTATACAAACGAGATTATTCCTCCATCAGAGATACTTTGTCCTATACTTCCTGAAGAGGCTAAATCCCTTGAAAAATGGTTAACTCAACGCCGGGGGGAGAGTGTAAAAATTAATATTCCTGATGTTGATAAGAAGATAGACTTATTAAAAATGGCATTAGAAAATGCAAGAATTGCATATAAAACAAAAAAGGAGACAAAAACAGAAGATATTTTGCATGATTTAAGAGAGAAATTAAAGCTTAAAGGAGATATCAATGACATAGGCGCGTTTGATATATCGAGTATCTCTGGGAAAGAAGCTGTGGGTTCATTCGTTTACTGGGCAGGGGGTGAATTCAAAAAGAATTTTTATAGAAGGTTAAAAATAAAGACAGTTGATTCAATTGACGATTATTCAATGATGGAGGAAACAATACAAAGGATTATAGATAATCTTGAAGGCTTTTTACCAAGCCTTGTTATTATAGACGGAGGGAAGGGGCATCTCGAAATAGCAAAAAAGGTTGTAGAAAAAAACATCTCGAAATTGAAGACATTACCCATTATCATTTCAATTGCGAAAGACCCTGATAGAGCATATTTATCACATTTAGATGAGGTTATTAATCTTGAGGATAGAAGTCGATCAGCACTCCTTCTAAAAAGAATAAGAGATGAAGCCCACAGATTTGCTATTGGATATCACAAAAAATTGAGAGAAAAGGGACTTATAGAGTCACCTCTTGAAAAAATTAGAGGGATAGGCAGGAAACGAAGACTTGCACTTTTAAAGGTTTTTGGTAGTATAGAGAATATAAGAAATGCTTCTATAGATGATTTAGTTAAGATTAAAGGATTTAATAAAAAAGTTGCAGAAAGTGTTTTGAATGAATTGAGGGGGATGGGATGAAAAGATTTATTTTTTCATTATTTTTAATCTTTTTATTAATCGCTACTTCAGAGGCGGATTTTAAGGTTTATCTTAAAAATGGCTCTATAATATCAGGAATTGTCTCATATCAAGAAATAGGAGAAGATTTAGTTTTATATCTAGATTCGGGATCAATGAGTATATCAAAGAAGGATGTGAGAAAGATTGAAGAAACCGCATCTTCATTTAAAGAGACCCTTACAGAAGAAATGCGGGATAGAAAGGCAGAAGATATGATAGGATCTCCCCAAGAGAAGCCTATTGATGAGAAAGTTTTGAGATGGAATAAGTTGAAGGCTGAAAGGGATTCGGTTATTTCTGAAATCAGATCATTAGAAGAACAGGAAGCAAAACTTACATCTTTAATAAATAAGAAGAGGGAAGAAAGAACAGTTTATAATATTTATCAATTAAAGCAGTTGGAAAGCGAAATTAATCCTTTAATGCAAGAATTATCAAATGTACAGAATAGAAAGGCTACCCTTATCAATCGTCTAAAGACGATTGAGGATGAATTAACGGTTACAGGTTCACATTAATAATATGGAAAAAGCTCTCGAAATATATCTACAGAAGGTTTTTGGTTCTTCCACCAGACTTCTTCAATTCAAGAGACTTGGTGCGGGTGTTCATGGTGCAGGTTTTTTTGTGGAAATTAAGACAGAAAAAGAAACAAGGCAATATGTGATTAAAGAACTTGCTCCTGAAGGACTTGGACACGATAATCCTTCAGATAGGGCGGCTGTTTTTCTATGGGCATTAGATAACTTTAATGTCCTTCCTAAACATATAAAAGCGATTGATGTTTTAGCATTACATGAAGATGGAAGTATTCGATCGATTGGTGGGGGTAAAGAATATTTTTTGTTAATGGAAAAGGCTGAAGGAGTGAACTATTTTAATGATTTGTCAGATTTTTCGAAAAAAGAATCACTTGATGATAAAGATATAAAAAAGATTAGGCTTATGACATCCTATCTTGCCGAGATACATTCCATAAAAAAAGATTCGAAGACCCTTTACTGGAGAAAGTTGAGGGACAATGTTGGGCACGGAGAGTGTCTGATGGGAGTTTTTGATTCATATCCTGATGGAACACTTGAATATGAAGAAATGGCTGAGATTATAAAAAAATCTGTAGATTGGATTGGAAAGTTGAAACCTCGATATAAGAGGCTTTCGCAGATACACGGGGATTTCCATCCGGGCAATATATGGTTTAAGGACGAGGAAGACTTCATATTGCTCGACAGAAGTAGGGGGCCATGGGGGGATCCTGTAGATGATATTACAGCATTAACTATAAACTATATTTTTTTCTCAATAAAAAATTATGGATATGTAAAAGGTCCATATCTTGAAGGTATAAATCTTTTTTTTGAAGAATATATAAAGGCATCTGGTGATAAAGAAATAAATGAGGTAGTTGCACCCTTTTTTGCATTTCGAGGTGCTGTGGTTGCAAATCCAATATTTTATCCCGAGCTAACGCAAGAGCAAAGGAGACTCATTTTTAGATTTGTCCACAATGTCCTCGACGATGAGATTTTTAGAATTGAAAAGATTAATGACTATTTAAGATGATTAAAACAATTTTCCAGCAAGATAATAAAGAATCGCTATATTTAATTAGAGACCTTTATATACTTTTCCCAGTAGAATAAAAGCTCTTTTGTGGCGATGAGATCTCCGAGACAGTATTTTGCTATATCAATATAACGGCCTGTCCTAAAAAGTTCTTTTACATCGTATCCTGTAATACCGTCTTTAGGACTTTTTATTCCAAAGGTTCTGCACCACATGTCAAGACTAAATTTTCTCCTTGAGGCACCATAAAATGTAAGTTGATCCATTAAATCAATGTGGGTATCATTAAATCTATTGGGCATTAAATCCTTCTTAGCTACAATTTTATGCACTGCGGAACGTATAAGTATAAATGGGCAGTCAAAACTTCTTCCATTGAAAGTTATGAACTGTTCATAGTCTTTAATGGTGTTCCAGAATTTTTCAATTATTTCCTTTTCCGTTCCTGTTTCATACCTAATATTATCTTCTTCAAAGGGTAACAATGGTTCACCTTTATTTTGAAAAAAAATAAAGCCTTTTTCAGTGTCAGGATCGAGTAATCCGATTGTTACTATCTCTGCAGTCAAAGGATAAAAGGAAAGACGTCCTTTTATCTCTTCTTTTTCGTCATCGCTTGATGCATAGCGTAGTAGATATTCCTGGGTTTCGATATCGAGTGTATCGAAATCTTTACCAACTGTTTCTATATCAAAAATTATTCTTTTCAAGGGATTTAACCTTTAAATATGTTCTCTACGAAGCTTTTGGCAACTCTTTAAATATTTTCCACGATTTTAAAAGGTCTATAGCTCTCTGAAGTTGAGTATCTTTATCTTCTTCAACCTCTAATGGTATTAATTCTTCCTTCTCTTCTTCCTTTTTTTCCTCGATTTCGTGGTTACCTAAATGACCTTCGAGGTCTTTTTCTCTTATAGCTGGTCGACTTTTTTCTCCATTTTTTACTTCTTGTTTGACCAAAATATCAGGCTTTATACCTGCTGCCTGTATAGAAGTTCCATTAGGTGTGTAGTAAAGGGCGGTGGTGAGTCTTAAGGCAGAACCATCACTCAAAGGAATTACGGATTGAACAGAACCTTTACCAAAAGTAGTAGTACCAATAACAAGTGCCCTATTCCAGTCCTTAAGAGCTCCAGCAACTATCTCCGATGCACTCGCACTTCCCTGGTTCACTATTACTACCATTGGTATATCTATTAGTGGTTTAGGTTCTTTACTTCTATACTCGATCTTTTGACCTTTTTTATCTTTTATAAATACAACCAGCCTACCTTCTGGAATGAACTGACTTGTTACATCTACTGCACTGTTTAAAAGTCCACCTGGATTATTTCTAAGATCAAGAATAAGAGAGTAAATATTCTTTTGTTTAAAATCTTCTAAAGCATTAGATAGGTCAGATGCTGTTTGTTCTTGAAATTGATTGATTTTTATATAACCTATTCCGTCCTCTATAATCTTTGATTTAACACTTTTTATCTTTATTATTTCACGGATTATTGTAAAGTCCTTCGTCTCTTTCCAGCCTTCCCTTAAGATAGTAATTTTTACTGGTGTAGATGGAGCACCTCTCATTTTACTTACGGCATCGTGAAGGGACATATCTTTTGTAAATTCATTATTTATTTTTATTATTTTATCTCCTGCCTTTATGCCCGCCCTATAGGCTGGTGTGTCTTCAATTGGGGCTATAACAGTTAGCATACCTTCTTTAATACCTATCTGTATTCCAAGACCACCAAACTCTCCTTTTGTATCTACCTGCATCTCTTTGTATTGTTCGGGCGTCATAAACGCAGAGTGAGGATCAAGGACAGAAATCATTCCTTTCATTGCGCCATATATAAGGTCTTTCGTTTTTGTATCTTCTACATAATTTTTCTTTACGATCGAAATAGCTTCTGTAAATACCTTTAATTCCTCATAAACATCTTCTTCAGCACCGACTAAATTTATAGCCATCCTGCCGATTAAAATACCTGATATCGCAATAATAAATATCAGGATTGTTACAAGCAGTGGTTTTTCCCTAAATGCTTTTTTAAACATCTTATCGATCCTCCAGATTTATTTTTAAGATTTTAAGATTTATCTTTTTTTAACCATTGTAATGGATCAAGGGGTTTACCTTTATATCTAATTTCAAAATATAAACCGGGTGAATTTAGCAACCCTGAATTTCCGATTTTCCCGATTTTTTGGTTTATATCTATTATATCTCCAACATTCGTAAAAATTTCAGACAGGCTTCCATATAAAGTATGGTATCCATCTCCATGATTTATAATAACAAGTTGACCATAACCTTTAAACCATTCCGCAAATACGACCTTGCCTTTATACACTGCTTTTGCATAAAGGTCATTATCAGACTGAATATATGCACCACTTCTAAAAATAGGTGTATTAAATTGGGGATCCTTCTGGGTGCCGTAAGGTATGACAATATGACCATCAAGAGGCCACGGAAGTTTTCCTTTAAGTTTTGAAAAACCTGTTGCTATATATGCATCTTTTCTTTCAGATTCACGAATAATCTCTAAGAGTCTATCAGATGCTTCTTTTAACTCTTTAAGCATCCTATTGTAAGATGATGCCTCTTGCCTTATAGAAGCAAGTAAAATTTCTTTGTCTTTTTTCTTTTTTGATAAGATTGATTCCTGTGCCTTAATCTTTTCTCTATTTTTGATAAGTTCTGCCCGTAATTCATATAACTGTTTTTCTTTATCTTTCAAATCTTCTAAGTTTTTCTTGTAATCATTTAAGAGCCTATGTTCATAGGTGGTTATATATTCAAGAAATTTTACCCTTCTTATTATCTGAGAGACATCATCAGTGTTTGCAAATAGCATTAATACATCTGGATTTCGTCCATATTTATATATGGCATTAAGTTTTCTTTTTAGCCATTCATTGTATTTTTCGACAATATCTTTTTTCTGTAATATCTCAGATTCAACTTCTGTTATTTTTGATTCAATAATAATAAGTTTTCTTCTATATTTCGTAAGTTCAGACTCTGTCTTTTTAAGTTCTTTGTTAGTTTTTTCGATCTCATCGAGGATTGAGGATTCTCTTTTTTTGACCTCAGAAAGTTTTCTCTTATGTATCTTTATTTCTTTTTGAATCTTTTCATATTCTTCTTGAGGTGTTAAAGCCTCGCCTGAATCAAGTGTTAGGATATTAACTATAGCTAAAGATAAAAGACAAAAAATTAGTATTTTATTCTGTCGATATTTTAAAAATCTATTTATATCTTCCATAATTCAATATCTTATTCTTCCTATAGCTATAAAGGCTCCTAAAATACCGATACTCAATCCAATAGCAGGCAATATAAATAATAAATTTATTGGGAAAATCAAACTCTTAAAAAGCGGTACCGTAAAACTTAATTTTAGAATGACAGCATAATATAAAAGAAGCAATCCAACCAAACTCAAAATTCCTCCTATGATACCTATAGTAGCACCTTCTATAAGAAATGGGGCCCTTATAAACCATTTAGTTGCACCAAGTAATTTAAAGGTTTCTATTTCTTCCATTTTTCTATAAAAAAGCAATTTTATTGCACTATAGCAAACGAATAGTATTCCTGTACACATAATTAATCCGAATAAGAATCCGATTGTTTTTATCCCTAATCTTAGGGAGTAAATAGATGACAAGAATTTTTCACCGTACTCTATTTCGTCAATTCCCTTTAGCTCATTTAAAATGATAGTCAGTTTTTTTACGGTCTCGGGAGAGACTGCTTCCTTTTTTAATTTTATTTCGAGCGAGTCAGGCAGCGGATTTTCATTAAGACCTTCAAGTACATATTCAGTATTTTTTAAAGTTGTTTTTAGTTCTTTTAATGCCATATCTTTCGGAATAAAAAAAACATTTTCAACAGCATTATCTTTTTTAACAACATCAATTATATTATTTACTTCTTCCTGTGTTATATTTTTCTTTAAAAAGACCATTATAGAAAATTTTTGTGGTAGTTTTTTTGTTATAAGATCGAAATTAACAATAGTTATCACAATAACACTTGTTATAAGTAATCCTGCTGTTATGGTTAGGATGCAAAGGAGGTTTATCCATTTTTCATGGAGCAAACTCGAAACCGCTACCTTGAAAGAATATGGTAAAGACATTATCCGATTTCTTCTCCTACAAGATTTCCATTATCAAGTCTTAACACTCTTCTACCTGTATTTTTAAAAAGCTCTCTATTATGAGTTGCTATCAGTATTGTTGCTCCTCTTGCATTTATCTCTTTAAATGTTCTAATTATTCCGGCAGCAGTATCAGGATCAACATTTCCTGTGGGCTCATCTGCAAGGATTATAGAGGGTTCAGAAACAATAGCCCTTGCAATTGCTACCCTTTGCTGTTCTCCTCCTGATAGTGTTGGAGGATAACTATCTGCTTTATGCCTTAAAGCTACTATCTTAAGGGATTCAAATACTCGAGGTTTAATTTCCCTTTCGTCTTCTCCTCTTATCCTTAAAGCAAGTGCAACATTTTCAAAGACGTTTTTATTATTCAGCAGCTTGAAATCTTGAAAAACAATTCCAATATTTCTTCTTATAATCGGAATCTTTGACTCATCAATATCTTGCAATTCGTGTTCTCCAACCGTTATGCTTCCTTCGTCAGCCTTTTCTGCCATGTATATTAATTTTAATAAGGTCGATTTACCCGAACCACTTGGTCCTGTAATAAAAATCATTTCTCCTTTATTTACAGAGAAAGAGATTTTTCTTAATGCTGTATGATTGTCGTAATGTTTTGATACATCCTTAAAATCTATCATTTTGACTTAAATAAAAGGTAATTGTGGTGAATGAATCGAAAGCTATATTCAAAATTATGTAATAGATTCCTTGATTGTTTTAACAATATCATCAGATGTAAGGCCGTATAATTTTAATAGTTCATCAGGTGACCCAGAGCATCCGAAGTCATCTTTTATTCCTATTCTAATAACTTTAATAGGATTAAGTTCGGAAAGGAATTCACATACTGCGCTTCCAAGACCGCCAATTATTGAATGCTCTTCCGCTGTAACAATGAGACTGCATTGTTTTGATGCCTCAAGTAATATTTCAGTGTCAAGCGGTTTTATGGTAGACATATTTATAACTCCTACATCGATCCCGTCGTTTTTACACGTCTCTGCAGCCTCCAGTGCCTTGGCAACCATAATACCAGTGGCTATTATATTTACATCTCTCCCAAGTTTAAAAGTATATGCCTTTCCAATTTTAAAATTATAATCATCAGGCATAACCACAGGGACTTTGGCTCTACCGAGCCTTACATAAACAGGCCCATAATAATCTGCTATAGCATTTATTACCTGTTTTGTTTCGTATCCATCAGATGGAACTACTACGGTCATATTCGGGAGTACTCTCATGAGTGCAATGTCTTCAATTGCTTGATGAGATGCGCCGTCTTCACCAACGGTAATGCCACTATGTGTTGCTACAAGTTTTACATTGAGATTAGAATAACAGATAGTCTGTCTGATTTGTTCCCACGCCCTTCCAGTTTCAAAAACAGCAAAAGTTGAAGCAAAAGGCATTTTTCCTGCGAGTGACAAGCCACCCGCAGTTCCGATTAAATCTTGTTCAGAAACACCTAAATTAAAAAATCTTTCAGGAAATGTCTTTGCGAACTTTTCTGTTTTTGTTGAGCCTGAAAGGTCTGCATCGAGAACTACTAAGTCAGGACGTTTTTTCCCAAGTTCTAAAAGGGCTTCTCCATAGGCATCTCTTGTCGCAATAAAAATTTTCTTTTTTTTCCATTCTATAAGTTTGGAGGGAGCTTGATTCTCATCTTCTCTTTTGGTTAGGTGTTCTTTAATTCCCATTAGTTTCCAAGTTCCTTAAGAGCCAGTTCAAGTTCTTCTTTAGTAGGTGCTATTCCATGATATTTTACTTTACCCTCGAAAAAGGATACTCCTTTACCTTTGATAGTTCGAGCCACTATCATCGTTGGCTTTTGTTTTATAATTTCTGCTCTATCAAGGGCGTTTATTATTGAATTCATATCATGTCCATCTATATCTATCACATACCACCCGAAAGATTCCCATTTATTAACAATTGGCTCAATACCCATTACATCACAACAATGGCCATCTATCTGTAATCCATTATTATCAATAATGGCGCATAAATTATCAAGCTTATAGTGAG
>CAYOJI010000016.1:0-12283 GCA_964404225.1 uncultured Nitrospiraceae bacterium | reverse complement strand
GAAGCAGTCATTGCTGCCTCCCACACCTGTCCTTCTTGTATTTCGCCATCCCCCAAAAGGCAGTAGACCCTTGATTTTAAACCCTCGAGTTTAAGACCAAGGGCTAAGCCATTTGCTATAGATAAACCTTGTCCTAATGAACCTGTTGATATTTCTACCCCTGGGAGCATTTTTGAACACGGATGCCCCTGAAGGGGGCTACCTAGCTTACGCAAGGTCTTAAGCAATGAGATGTCAAAATATCCTGAAAGCGCTAAAGCTGCATAAAGAAGTGGAGCAGCATGTCCTTTAGAAAGAATAAATCTGTCTCTTTCTTTCCATTTCGGATCTTTAGGATTATGTTTCATTTTATAAAAGTAGAGGGCAGTTACAATGTCTGCCGCTGAAAGAGATCCACCTGTATGTCCTGACCCTGCATGTGTCAACATTTTTAAGATTTCTATCCGTAGTGTCTTCGATTTTTGAATAAGGAAGTTTATATCAGGACCTTCATTATGTATCATTTATTGACTCTTTTTAATATATAATTTAAAAGGATATCATCAAGATTTTTAATGTCTTGTTTATTGGTTCCAACTTTTTTTCCATTTTCTTCTTTTACTTCTTCATTACCTATCTTTTCTGTCAATGGATATTCGGCAGTATACTTTCCAGAGAGAAGCTCTTTTATCATATTTTTATGTTGTTCTTTCATCATGATTTTAACTTTTTCCTTGTAGTCCTGATCATTGAGTAGATGACTATAATTAGTTTTTTTTGATGCTATAATAGCACCTTTAAAATAAAGAAGGGTTATTATTACAGGATTGTTTAATCCACTATCCTCTGTCTGTATATGATATATCTTATCTTTATAAGATATATTAGTGTTATAACCTAATAGCATTATTATATTTGTAAAATTAAATTCATTTTTTTTTATTATAAATACCATTAGAAAAAAAAGAAAGAGGTCGAATTGTTAGGATTAGCTATATGGATTACAGGACTTCCGGGTAGTGGGAAAAGTACAATTAGTGATAAGATTAAGGATATTTATCCTAATTTTATAATCTTGAGGATGGATGAATTCAGAAAAATAGTTACACCCCAGCCAACATATTCAGATTCTGAAAGAGAAATAGTTTACAGGGCATTTGTTTATGTTGCAAAAATTTTAACGGAATTAGGTTATGATGTAATACTCGATGCCACGGGAAATATGAGAAGATGGCGTGAACTTGCAAGAAGTTTAATACCAAGATTTATCGAGATTTATTTAAAATGTCCTCTTGATGTTTGCATTGAGCGAGAAAGACTTAGAAAAGAAACACATGAAGCACCCAAAGAAATCTATAAAAAAGGTGAAAAAGGCTGGCCTGTACCGGGCGTTGTAGTTCCATATGAAGAACCTCTTAATGCAGAGATAACAATCGATACAGAGGAGTTTTCTTTAAATGAGACCTTAGAAATTATAAAGAGGGAGTTATCAAGGCTTAAAATTTAATACTTTTAGTAATTCCTTTTAATTCGATCATTACACTTATATTAAAGTCATCTGGTCTTTTATTGAATTGCATATTTATTCCCCAGCATTGACTTAAATATTTCAAGTTAACTGTTAAGTCCTTTGTCTCTTTTGCTTTAGCATCATACCAAATTCTTCCTTCTAAAAAGAGAGGTTTATAGGGATTTATTCCGATCCCACCGTTATAATAGAGTATATCCTCTTTTCTATTATACCTCTGTGAGAGTGAGATTAAACTCTTAAAAACATTTATGGAAAAATCATAGTTTATATTCTCGACTTTCCCAGTATGTACATTATATTCTGTTTCAAGACGCAGAGATAAAGGCTTTTTTATTCCTAATTCGATCCTTAGAGGTAAAAATGCCCTATCTCCATGGTTTGAATCAAAGCCTTGTGTTGCCTTTATTATGAGAAATTCCCTATCTTTGTTAAATAACCTATTGAGTAAAGAAAACTCGATTAGAGAGGCTTTTTTAAAGAGTTCAGTTGAATCAAATAGAAATGAATTGTCTTCCGAGTGTTCGATAAATGTATATCCAAGAGAGGGTTCCAATATATGAATAAATGATCCATATCCTTTTGTAAGTCTTATATTCGCCTTTATATTGTAATTTATGCCTTCTCTGTTAAAATAATCCTCTTGGTCATTATATCTTTGAAGTAAATAAAGGGTTTCTCTTATACCGAGTATTTGAGAGATTACTATATCTTCACCAAAAGAATAAAATATTTTCGGGTAAATATCTAACCTTTGCCCATGTATACCTTCTTTTTTCCAGAAATTTGATAATAATACATTAGAAGAGAACATTATATCCTTTATACTCGTTGGATTTAGAGTAAAACCAATCTCCGGTAATCTCTGGGGCATATTAGAACCTTTCTCCTTAAGGTCTATCCAATACTGTGAGAGCAAGAATGCTCGTAAATTTTCAAATGAAATCGAAAGCTCTCCAGTTGATTCAATAAAACGGTTAGTTCGTATCTCGATATTGTCTGTAAACTCTCTGTAATAATCCTTTTCATTTATGAAATTTACGTTAAGAAAAGCACGGATTGTATCTGAGGGACTTTGCTCATGATGGATCTCTAATTCGAAGAAATCCTTTTTAAGTTTTGTATCTCTTAAATGGTAAAACCACCATTTGCCATTTGCATTAAATGGCTCAATATATCTGTATTCAATTCCCTTCCCTATTCCTCGCTTTGAATATAGTTCCATATTAACTGTTAAATCACGATTTTCTGCTATAGCCCAATAGAATGGGATTTTTAATTGAAAACCCCTTGATTCACTTTGACCAATAAGGGGTATCAGAAAACCTGTTTTTCTTTCAGTCAGTATGGGAGCACGAAAATACGGCGTATAAAGGATAGGGATGTTTTTGATACGAAAGGTTACATTTTTTGCTTCAATCTCTTCACCGATTGTAGCATTTATTCCCTTTCCTCTGAAACACCATTCTGGGATAGGTGAATCGCATGTAGTAAAGGTAGCTTCAGGGCTTGAGTAATATTTGTCCCCCTTTTTTTCGATTTTTTTGCCCGAAATGTGGTAGTTTTCTCTTTTGAAAAATATTCTTGCATCATAAACTATGCCTGTCTTTGTTTCCAGATTTAGCTCTGCTTTAGTAGCTTCAAGCGAGACATCTTTGTCTATATAAATGACCGATCCTGTAGCTATAACATCAGAACTCTCCTCATTATAGATTATTTCATCAGCTTCAATAGTTACACCGTCTTCCTCTATCTTGACATTTCCTATTGCAGTATAAGTAAATGTTTTTTGATTATATTCAAGTATATCAGATGAGATTATTCTTTCAGCGGAATAACAAGGAATGATGAGGGAGGAAAAGATAGAGAGAGATAAGAGGATAACGATAGAAATTTTATTTTTCCCATACCTCACTAATATATTATTCCCTTAGCGTTGTCAGAATTCCTTTCGAAAATAGCGCTTCTTTTGCTTCCCCAATAGTATAAAATGATCCTGTAATAACTATGAGTGAATCGTCATAGCTTTTTAGAGCAAGTTCTTTTGCCTTTTTAATCGCATCCTTGACCGTTTTTTCTATCCAAATATTAAAAAATCTCATTGATTCTACTATCTCTGCAAGTTTTTCTGGGGTAGCTGCCCTGCTATAAGCTGGAGAAGTTAATATAATATCTGAGGCGAATGTCAGAAATGGTTTTATGATTCCTTTAATATCTTTATCTGCCATAATGCCAAAGATAATTATAAAATTTTTAAAAGTAGCTCCAAAAACTTGTTTTATTGTCCTTGAAACAGCTTCTGCTGCAGCAGGATTGTGTGCGCCATCAATAAGAATTGGGGGTTTAGCCTGGATAATTTCAAGTCTTCCTTTCCATTCAACTTGTTCGATACCTTTTTTGATGAAATCATCCCAGTTATTGATGAAATTTTTATTAATTAACTTTTCTTGAATATTTTTCTTGAGTAGTTTTACAGCCTTTATTGCTACAGAAGCATTCTGTGCTTGATATGAACCTATTAATGGTAAAAATAGATCTCTCATTTCAGAATCAGAGTCATAATAGTCAAAGCTTATCCCGAAAAGATCTTCCTTCTTTATTTTTGAATAAAAATCTTTACCATAAATATATAAATTAGCATTTTTTTCCTTTGCTACCTGTTTAATAATATCCATTGAATCTGTAAATTGAGATGAGGTTACAACAGGCACACCATTTTTTATTATGCCTGCTTTCTCCAAGGATATTTCCTTAAGTGTTTTTCCAAGAAATTCCGTATGGTCAAAATCTATATTTGTTATTATTGATACCTCCGGTCTAATTATGTTTGTAGCATCGAGTCTTCCGCCCATCCCAACTTCAAATACAGCGATATCTACATTTTTCCTTTTAAAATAAAGCATAGCTATCGCTGTTACAACTTCAAAAAATGTTGGATGAAGATTATCTATCTTTTCAACCATATTCCTTATCTCATCTGCAAGATTGATGACTTCTTCTTCGGCTATCTCTTTTCCATTGATTCTAATCCTTTCCGTAAAGTTAATAAGGTGCGGAGAGGTAAAAAGACCAACCCGGAGGCCTGTAGTTTGCAATATTGAAGATATTATTGCAGAGGTTGATCCCTTTCCATTAGTGCCAGCTACGTGGATAGTGGAAAATGATAGATGTGGATTTTCAAAAGCAGACATTAGTTTATTAATATTTTCGAGACCAAATTTTATTCCGTACTTTTGAAGATTATAGAGATATTTAATGGTATCGTCGTAGTTCATAGCAAGAGCTCAATAAGCTTTGCCACAGTATCTTTTAAGTTTTTTCTGTCGACCACTATATCTATCATCCCATGTTGAAGCAGAAAATCAGCCCTTTGGAAATCGTCAGGGAGAGGTTGTTTAATAGTCTGTTCTATAACCCTTGGTCCTGCAAATCCTATTAGACTTTTTGGCTCTGCAATAATTATATCTCCTAACATTGCAAAGCTTGCAGTTACGCCACCAAAGGTTGGGTCGCATAAGATTGAGATATAAAGAACCCCATTTTCCTTAAGCTTACCAATAGATGCAGCCACTTTTGCCATTTGCATTAAGGAGAAAATGCCTTCCTGCATCCTTGCCCCGCCTGAAGATGAAATACTTATGAGCGGATGTTTTTTTTCAAGGGCCCTTTCTGCAGCCCGTGAGACCTTTTCGCCCACAACTGAACCCATACTGCCTCCCATGAAGGAGAAGTCCATTACAATAAGACTTACTGGATGGCCTTTAATCAGTGCATCACCTGAAATTATAGCCTCTTTAAGACCACTTTTATTTTGATTTTCTTTTAATCTGTCTAAATAGGATTTTTTATCGTGAAACTTTAAGGGATCGACTGATATAAGGTTTTCATCGAATTCTACAAAACTTCCTTCGTCAACAAGTAACTTTATACGATCACGAGCACTTATTCTGAAATGATAATTGCACTTTGGACAAATGCTGAGATTTTTATCTATCTCTTTTTTATAAATGATTTCTTTACAGTTGTCACATTTAACCCACAAGCCTTCTGGGATCTTACCTTTCTTATCACTCTTTAATTCTTTTGTTTTTTTAAACCATGCCATGCTGGATATTCCTCTCTTATTTAATTGCTGCTCGGAGTTCGATGAGATAATTTTTTAGATCAGTCGGATTCTCATAAAGTTTTTTAATTATTGCACTTCCGACTATAACACCATCTGATATTTTTGCAATAGCAGATGCTTCTTCGGGTGTAGATACGCCAAAGCCTACTGCAATAGGTTTATTTGTATGTTTTCTTATCCTTGATATCAGTGATTCCATTGAGCCATCAAATAGAAGGGAAGAACCTGTTATCCCTGTAATCGATACATAGTAGATAAAACCACTTGATGCCTTCGTCACCTTCTTTATCCTGTCTTCTGTTGAGGTTGGAGCAAGTAGGAATATTGTATCGAGTAAAGCCTTTCTTGCATGTTTTATAAAATCTCCTGCCTCATCGGGTGGCAAATCTGGAATTATTACACCATCAATACCTTTATCTTTTGCCTCTGATACAAAACTATCAATGCCATATCTAAAAACAGGATTAAAATAGGTCATAAGAACAATAGGGATTTTTACATTTCCTCTTATATCTCTCACAAAATTAAGGACCTTTCTTAGATTAATACCATTACTTAATGCCCTTTCTGATGCTCGCTGAATTGTGGGCCCATCTGCAAGTGGATCTGAAAAAGGAACACCGAGTTCTACTATATCAGCTCCGATTTCCTCAAACAAAAACACAATGTCTTTAGTTCTCTCAATAGAAGGATCACCCGTCATAATATAAGGGATAAACGCCTTTCTTCCCTGTTTTTTTATTTTTTCAAAGGTTGTCTCAATCCTTGATTTCATTTTATTATGCCTTTAATATTTGCAACATGCTGAACATCCTTATCCCCTCTGCCCGACAAATTTACTATGATGATATTATTTTTAGGAAGTTGAGGGGCTATCTTCATAGCTTCTACAAGTGCATGTGCAGATTCAAGTGCAGGAATGATACCTTCTTTTTCTGATAAAAGTTCAAATGCATTCAATACCTCGTCATCAGTTGCAAAAGTATACCTAACACGGCCTTTGTCCTTTAGAAAAGAATGCTCAGGTCCAACAGAGGCATAATCAAGGCCTGCTGAAATGGAATGTGTTTCTAAAACATTTCCATCTTCATTTTGTAAGAGATAACTTTTAGAACCTTGAAAAACTCCTATCGAACCTCCTGCAAACCTTGCTGCATGTTCTCCTGTCTCTATGCCTTTGCCTCCGGCTTCAACGCCGATCATCTTTATATCTTCATCCAAAAATTCATAAAAAAGTCCTAATGCATTGCTCCCACCACCAACACAGGCTATTAAATAATCGGGGAGCCTACCTTCTGCCTCGATTATTTGCTTTCTTGTTTCCTTACCGATTACGGATTGAAATTCTCTTACTAAGACAGGGAAGGGATGCGGTCCAAATACAGTGCCTAGGACGTAGTGGGTAGTTTTTACATTTGTGGTCCAATCACGTAATGCTTCATTAATTGCATCCTTTAATGTTTTTGAGCCCGTTGGTACTTCGGTTACCTTTGCGCCAAGAAGTCTCATCCTGAATACATTTAAAGCCTGCCTTTTCATATCTTCTGTCCCCATATAAATTTCGCATTCTAATCCTAATAGAGCTGCACCAGTAGCTGTAGCTACACCGTGCTGTCCTGCTCCTGTTTCAGCAATAACCCTTTTCTTCCCCATTTTCTTAGCAAGTAATATTTGCCCTACCGCATTATTTATCTTGTGTGCACCTGTATGTGCGAGGTCTTCACGTTTAAGGTATATTTTTGCTCCCCCGAGGTATTCTGTTAGTCGTTTTGCAAAATAAAGAGGCGTTGGCCTTCCTATAAAATTTTTTTGAAGATATTTTAATTGGTTTAAAAAATTCCCGTCCCTTTTATAATGATTAAAGGCAGTCTCGAGCTCTTGTAGCGCAGGTATGAGAGTTTCAGGAACAAACCGTCCTCCATATATTCCGAAATATCCTTTTTTATCTGGTAATTTTTTTATATTATCCTCCAATTTTTAAATTTATTATATCCTATATCGTTGTAATATTATACAAAATACACTTCATAGAAAGTTTGACAGAAAATAAGAGATATTTTTATACTTATTTTGTGATTACGATAGCTGTAGTTGACGGGCAAGGTGGAGGAATAGGAAGCCTTGTAGTGAAAAGGCTTAGAGATGAATTTGGAGACGAGATAGAAATTTTAGCACTCGGGACCAACGCTGCAGCAACATCGGCAATGATGAAGGCAAGGGCAAATAAAGGCGCAACAGGAGAAAATTCTGTAATATGGAATGCTAATAAGGTGGATATGATTATAGGTCCCCTTAGTATAGTTCTTTCGAACGCTATGTTAGGAGAAATGACACCGAAGATGGCTGCAGCAATTGCATCATCTAACGCGAGAAAGATTCTTTTACCATTAAATCAGGAGGGGATTGAAATAATAGGTGTTGAAAAAGAACCACTTCCACATATGGTAGAGAAAATCATTGAAATAGTTAGGCACGAAGTAAGAAAGGAGAGGCAACATGTGTGAGGCAAATGCATATATATATGAAAACGGAAAGGAAGAACTTTATCTCGAAAATGTCGATATCATGAGACCAGAAGAAGGGAAGATTTATTTAAGAAACTTTTTTGGGGAACAAAAGGTATTCGAAGGTAAAATAAAAGAAATATCTCTTCTCAAGCACAAGATAATTCTTGAAAAAAAATAATATATATACACTTTGCACATGTGTTATCTCCTCTTATTCCGGGGGATTGATATTAACCTAAGAATGCAATTATTAATGAATTAGATAACACATGTAGACTCATTCTTCTTTCCTATAATCGAAGTTTTTTTAGCTCATCTTTTTTGTTTCAGATAGATAGCTTTTTTGCAAAACTTTATAGGATAAAGCCTAACCTAAAATAATAGTTTATCACTTCAATCCTAAAACATCCTGCATATCATATAATCCTGCTGGTTTTCCATAGACCCATATAGCTGCCCTAAGAGCTCCCCTTGCAAATGTATCTCTGCTCGACACTCTATGTGTAATTTCTATCCTTTCGCCGAGACCACCAAAGATTACAGTATGTTCTCCCACTATATCACCAGCCCTTATGGTTTGTATACCTATTTCTTTTGAGGTTCTTTCGCCGATTATTCCTTTTCTTGCATAAACAGCAACTTCGTCAAGGTTTCTATTTAAGGCTTCTGAGATTACCTGTGCCATCTTTAATGCTGTACCGCTTGGCGCATCTTTTTTCATCCTGTGATGCGCTTCAATAATCTCTACGTCATATGCATCACCGAGGACCTTGGCAATATCTTGTAATACCTTAAGAAGCAAGTTTACCCCCATGCTCATATTAGAAGCCATTACGCACGGAATAGTTTTTGTGAGTTCAGTGACTTCTTTTAAATCATCTTTTGTGAAACCAGTTGTACCTATAACCATTGCTTTGCCTTTAGAAGCTGCTATCCTAAGATGTTCCAGACTCGCTTCTACGGTTGTAAAAGATATTATAAGGTCGACATTATCTATTATCGATTCAAGGCTATCAGAAAGTTTAATTCCCGTCTCTCCTATGCCAACTATTAGACCTATATCTTTACCAATGTCTTTATGGCCCTTTTTTTCAAAGGCTCCCACAAGTTGTAATTCTTTGTATTCTTTTGAAAGGGCAGTTATTCTGCTACCCATTCTACCTGCCGCGCCTGCGACTGCTATCTTAATCATGATGACCTCCTCTTTTTAGAGTAGAGCTGAGAGCGTAGAGCAAAGGTGCTTCTTAGTTATTCACGGATTGCTCTTTGCTGTTAGCTCTTGGTTCTTTGCTATTAGTGATTTGCTCTTTGCCTTCTATTCTATATTCTTCTGATATCCATTTACCTAAGTCAATAAGTTTACATTTTTCAGAACAAAATGGTCTATGAGGATTTTCTTCCCAGGTAGTTATAGCTTTACATATAGGACAGTTAATCTTCATTTCACAAAGATACAAATCTACAAATTACTTTTTATTTACCATTGTGAAATTTCTTGTAAAATTTTTCAAGCTTAGGATACAGTATGTACAAAGCTGGCATTGAATAGTTTATTTTTTAGAAACCTTCCTGTGTAAGAATGAGGATTCATGCAGACTTCTTCAGGGGTACCTTCTGCTATTATTCTTCCTCCTTCGTCTCCTCCTTCCGGACCGAGATCGATGATATAATCTGCTGATTTAATAACATCAAGATTATGCTCGATAATAATGACGGTATTTCCTGAATTAACAAGGTTATTAATTATATTGAGTAACCTTTGTATATCCACGAAATGTAGTCCCGTTGTGGGTTCGTCGAGTATATAAAGTGTGTTGGATTTTGATTTTCTTCCAAGTTCTTTCGAAAGTTTTACTCGCTGTGCTTCACCACCAGAAAGTGTCGAAGCGGGTTGCCCGAGTTGTAAGTATCCAAGACCTATTGCTTCCAGCACTTCAAGTTTTTCCCTTATAGGAGGAATAGCTGAGAAAAATTGAAGTGCATCAGATACCGTCATTTCAAGAACTTCCGCGATATTCTTTCCCTTATATCTGATTTCAAGGGTTTCTTTATTATATCTTTTTCCTTTACATGAGTCGCATTGAATATATACGGCAGGAAGAAAATGCATTTCAACCTTAATTAACCCATCTCCTTTGCAGGATTCGCATCTTCCGCCGGGAAGATTAAAACTGAATCTCGATGGGGAATATCCTCTTATTCTTGAATCTTCGGTAAATGAGAAAAGCTCCCTGATATATGAAAATATGCCCGTATAAGTCGCAGGATTTGAACGTGGAGTTTTTCCAAGAGGAGATTGATCTATACTTATTACACGATCAATCTTTTCTATGCCTCTTATTTCCTTGAATTTACCAGGAATTAATTTACTTCCATGTTTTTCTTTACAAAGTGCCTTATAAAGTATTTCCATTACAAGTGTACTTTTACCTGAACCTGAAACCCCTGTTATACAAGTAAAGATGCCTAAAGGAATTTTAACATCAATGTTTTTAAGATTAAATTCTTGAGCGCCTATGATATATATAAAGTCTTCTGGTTTCCTTCTTACAAGTGGAACATCTATTTTCAATAAGCCACTAAGGTATTTGCCCGTTAGAGAATTTTCATTCATTTCTATTTCATCAGGTCTTCCCGTTGCTACTACCCAACCACCTTTTGTTCCCGCCCCTGGCCCCATGTCAACTACATAATCAGCCCACCGGATCGTCTCTTCATCGTGTTCAACAACTATAACGGTGTTTCCTGCGTCGCGAATAGAAGAGAGACTTTCAAGAAGCTTTATACAATCTCTTGGATGCATGCCAATACTTGGCTCATCGAGTATATAAAGGACGCCGTTGAGGGACGAACCAAGTTGAGTTGCAAGTCTTATCCTCTGGGCTTCTCCTCCTGAAATAGTTAGAGATGATCTGTCGAGAGTCAAGTATCCAAGACCTACTTTTATAAGAAAATTGAGTCTATCTTTTACTTCTTTTAAGATGCGTGATGCAATGGTCTGTTCTCTTTCGGAAAGCCTAAGGTTATTTATAAAAAGTAGTGCATCTTCTGCCGGCATTTTTGAAAATTCTCCTATATTTTTATCTTGAATTTTTATACTGAGAGCTTCTTTTCGCAATCTCATTCCGCCGCACAATTTACAGTATTTATATTCTTGAATTTCGGAAGAATTTTCATCAAGGTTTTCAAACCCAAGTCCATTGCATCTTGGACAAGCGCCCTGCCTGCTATTGAATGAAAAAAACATAGGATTAATTTCAGGATAACTGATTCCACATTTGGAACATACAGCACTTTTTGAAAAAATTATGTCTTTATTCTTCTCAAGAAGGTTTATAACGACGATATCAGAATAACGAAGTGCGGTCTCAATTGCTTCTTTTGTCTGTCGTTCTATGTTAGGCTTGATAATAAGCCTATCAATTACTATCTCTATTGTATGTCTTTTATATTTATCGAGAATGATATCTTGTGTGAGGTCAATTATCTTACCATCTATTCTTGCCCTTATAAATCCATCCCTACGCATTTGCTGTAGTTCTTTTCTATATTCTCCTTTTCTATCTCTTACGATTGGTGCGAGAATTTGGATTCTACTACCTTGTGGTAATGTCATTACCGAATTAATAATATCAATAGAATCTTGTTTATTAATTGGTGACTTACAGTTATAACAATATTGCTTGCCTATTTTTGCAAATAATACACGCATATAATCATATATCTCAGTAATTGTTCCAACGGTAGAACGTGGGCTTTTATGAATAGTTTTTTGATCTATGGATATACAAGGAGAGAGTCCTTCGATGTAATCAATATCGGGTTTCTGAAGTTGTTCTATAAACTGTCTTGCATATGCAGATAAGCTTTCGACATAACGTCTCTGACCTTCTGCATAAATAGTATCAATAGCAAGAGATGATTTTCCCGAACCTGAGGGTCCTGTAATTACAGTTATTGTATCTCTCGGAATGGAAAGGTCAATATTTTTTAAATTATGTTCTCGAGCACCTTTTATTATTAATTTCTGCATCAGTGGATATATTCAGTATAACATACTACAATAATCGTGATGAATTTTCACATTTAATAAGTTAGCATCACCTTTTCCGTGATAGGTCACGCAGCATATCTAACAAACTT